>CAZUGG010000223.1:0-3175 GCA_964619905.1 uncultured Dehalococcoidia bacterium | reverse complement strand
ATCGTCGCACCGGCTTCTATACAAGCCACTGCATCTCGAGCGATGTCCTCCGGGCTATAGGGAACGTTCGGGTTATCTTCCTTTGAGGCCAGTTCATTGATCGCCGCCTCAATCATCATTTTGTGCATCCGGTGCCTCCACTCCATTGAAACTCAATGAAAACGTTTGCAGAGGCCGCGAATTCTAGCACGCAGTTCTACCTGGAAATCCTCTTCCTATCGAATGCTATACTCCCAACGATCTTTGACGAAATTTGAAGCAACTCGGAGCCCTAACGGTTCCGCGGAAGGAGCCCGATGGCTGACTTGAACTGGATCCTCTACGAGAAAGAAGAGAACGTTGGGGTCATAACGTTAAACCGGCCCGAGACTCGAAATGCCCAGCACCAAGGTTTCTTAGAGGAACTCGACCAGGCATGGCGCATGGGCGAGGAAGACAAAGAAGTCAAGGTGATCGTGGTGAAGGCCAATGGCCCACACTTCTCCTCCGGCCACGACATCGGCAGCGAGGAAGCCAAGCGATGGCGAGCCAATACGGACTGGGAAGGAGCCGAGGGCAGGTACTGGTGGGAATCCCAGTACTATCTGGGCCTTAGTCAGCGGTGGCGCGACGTACCCAAACCAACCATTGCCGCAGTCCACGGCAAGACCATCGCCGGAGGGCTCATGCTCTGCTGGCCCTGCGATCTCATCGTGGCCGCGGACAACGCCCAATTCAGCGATCCAGTTGTCAGCATGGGCGTAGGCGGAGTCGAGTACCACGCCCACCCCTGGGAGCTTGGCGCCCGCAAGGCCAAAGAGATGCTCTTTACTGGCCAGTTCATAGGTGCGGAGGAAGCTCGGCAACTTGGAATGGTCAATCGCGTCGTCCCACTCGATGACCTCACCGAGGAGACGATGAAGTTAGCACGCGAGATTGCTCAGATGCCTGCCTTTGCGTTGGCTATGGCCAAGCAATCAGTGAATCGCACGCTCGAGCATCAAGGCCAACGCACCGCAATGCAGGCAGTGTTCGATATGCACCAGCTCGCTCATGCTCATTCGGAACTCACAACCGGAAGTGCGATCATGGGCATGACGGTAGATTCCATGAAGAGCAGCAGCGGCATGGCGAAAGCTTAGTTACACAACCGTCCAAATGAAAAAACGGGGCCCTTTTTCAGGGCCCCGTTTCGATTTCTCTTTCATCTCTTGCCAATTCGACATAATCACTGACTCATTGCCTTCCCAACACTGGCGGTTGCCTTCGAGGCTATCGGTCTATTTCGTGACATAAGACCGAATCTTCTCGACATAACGAACTCCATTTTGCGGTCACTACCAACCCTAGAACAGCGACTAAACCAAACCAAAATATCACGACTCTTGTCATGGTATCCGATCCTCATGTTCCGAACGGCGAGACCACCACCTTATCCGGTGGTCGCTCTCGCGCTCGCCGGTATATCCTTCGGCTGGGATCATATACCGCTGCCACAACACAGGCCAGCCACAGAGACGTGTTCAATTACATCACGCCAAGTCCCTGTTACCCCCAAGCTTTCTCTCACACATCAATAAGAGCAACCAGTGCCCAAGATAGGATTCCAATCTATCCTTGACCAAGTTAAGGGTGCTCAAACGGGCAAAGGAGAGGCCCTCAGAGCCGACGTCTTTACCTTTTCCTGTGTCGCCTAATAGATGTTATGTAATGTCCCACTGAAGTATGCCCCTCTTGTTTACATAAAGGTAGGGTGAGCGAGGACCATCGGGATTTCTAACGCGGGCCGTTCCGGACCCCAAGCACCCTTCGGGGCCGCAACGCCTCACTCCGTGCGTCTGGCGCCGCGGTTATCCCTCGTCTACGACCAGATCGACCCGCTAATGCCCAATATCGAACCAATTTGCGCCACCGCCGGCATGATCCCACCTAGGAGACGAGTCCGGCCGCGTCAGCCGTAGGCGCTCCAGAACCCAGAAGTAGGTTATGTCAATATGCCCGTTTCTCCCGACTGAGGCCGGCGGCACCCAATCCACTTCGTCTTTCATTAACTAGGCAGGCGAGACGTCGGATTCTTCTGCCAGCAGCAGATAGGGCTCCCCAAACTCATCGCCGTGCTCCAAGTCCCAGTGCCCCGAGGACTCTTCACTCGTGATTGGTTTGAAACGAAGGCCCCAGTCGCCTCCATAAACCAGATAGGACACTCCAGCACCCGAGTCTTCCACCACCACACATGTAGCTTCTATCGGCGTACCCCCACCCTCACTACTCCAGCCCACCACCCAACACGGGACTCCCAACCCCGACGGCAAGTCCATTTTCACTTGGCTTACCGAATAGGCCTCCCCCTTTTTCTGGAAAGTCCGCAACGGTAAACCATACGTGTTTTCGTTATCTTCTACTTCCAAATAGATTTGCATTCGAACCAGACTCCTCGCACCAAGCCCCCACGTTATGTAACGTTTCCCACTTATGTAGACAATCCTAGGTCAAGCGCTGGAACCTGCGGATTGTCACACAGGCTACGGCCTCCCGCTTGCGCACAATCGATTCAACCAAGTTGGTCGGGGTACGTGTCCCGTTGGTCTTTGGCCGTTAAGTCAGGACCTTCTACCGGAAAAGGTCGGTTTCCGGCGCTCTAACCAGGACCTGTGCCGATTTATCAGAGGAATCGTAGGCATAGCCTTTCACGAGCGCGACCGGCACGCGGTCCAGTTTCCCCATCACCAGTTCTGTTGCTGAAGCGATTTCATCACCAACAGCAATTACCGTAGCGCGAAGCTCGTGTCCCACCGGATCATTAACCCCCCGGTAATCGACGATTGGGTTCATTCCTGCTACCCCTATAGCGACGTTGGTGCAACCTTCACGCCACGGCCGCCCAAACGTATCCGATACGATCACCGCGACATCGAATCCTGTTATCGCAGCAACCGCAGCCTTAATACTAGATGCCGACGCATCAGGGTCAACGGGTAGCAGAGCAACCGTTCCGTAGACCTCCACATTCGACTGGTCCACACCTGAATTAGCACAAATCAGTCCGTGTTTCGTTTCGGTGATGATCACGCCATGGTCCATACGGACTATGCGCGCACTTTCGCGCAACACAATTTCAACCAGCCTTGGGTCTTTATCATACCGATCTGCAACCTGCTTCGAGAAAGCAGACGGGGTCACCTCACTCAGCACCACG
>CAZUGG010000222.1:0-4867 GCA_964619905.1 uncultured Dehalococcoidia bacterium | reverse complement strand
AAGTGGCGAAGTTGAGATCATCGCCGGCTACGCTGCTTCCGTTGCCCGGATACCAATTGCGTAGGTCATGCTCGAAGCTATGTAGGAAACTTGCCTTGAGGAGGGCCGTTGCTAGTAGAGGCCCCAGTGCCAATGCCAAGTTGTTCGCCGTGCCCCAATAGCCCATGGCCTGGCCTCGTTTCGAGTTGGGAGTGATATCGCCAACGAAGGCCAGTGATGCAGTGAAAAATAGTGAAACGCCTGCGCCTGCGGCCAAGCGTACTGGCCATAGGAAAACTGTGTCAGTGACTAACTCATAGCTGAATGAGCTGGTAGTGAGTAGGAGGGCCCCGATGGTTAAGTACCGCCTTCGACCCTGCTCGTCGATGAGCCGTCCGCTGAAGGGACGCAGGCAGATGGAGACCATGCTCGAGCCGCCTATTAGTGCTCCGATTAAAGCAGGCGTGCCACCTAGTTCATCGATGAAGATTGGAAGAACGGGGAAGAAGAAGACGAAACCGGCGAAGAAAGCGAACGTCGCAAAGAAAATGTAAATGAAGTTTCGGGTAAAGATCCGTTCCTGCCCCCGCATGGCTAAACTCATACTTGGGCGGCGCTGGCGTTGTTCAGGATGGTGAAGCTTCCTGGAACTAGCAGAATTTTCGTGCGGTAGCACGTGAGTTTTGACTGCAGGGTTCGGCGATTGGAGGTGCTCATGGTGGGCTGGGCTGGGCTGAAGTTATCTAGCCTAAGTCGGGAAGGGTAACAATGGCCGATACGGGCCGTTGTGTGAGCAGCTGTGATACAATCCACAATGTTTTTTGGGGTTTCCTACTGAAGTGAATGGCCTCGAACCAGGATGATCCAACCCGCACCAAGCATACCCCGAGACGAACCTCTTTCGCGATTGAGCGGTCTATGGACCTTGGTGCAAGACTACGTCTCGCTTACCAAACCCAAGATCATACTGCTATTAGTGGTCACGGCGACTGGGGCGATGTTCCTGGCTGCCCAGGGGTCTCCTCCTGCCGCGACGATCTTCTGGGTGCTTTTTGGCGGTAGTCTCGCTGCCGGTGGGGCCAACGCACTGAATCATTACTGGGATCGTGAAATCGATCAGATGATGGTGCGTACGAGCCATCGGCCCCTTCCCGATCGTCGGCTCGATCCACGGAGTGCGCTTTACTTTGGTATCGTTCTCAACGTTATTGCCTTCGCCCTTCTGGCTTCATCAGTCAATCTCTTGGCTGCGCTGCTTACACTTTCGGCCACGGTGTTCTATGTTTTTGTATACACCGGATGGTTGAAGCGGACCTCAACCCAGAACATTGTCATTGGGGGAGCTGCTGGAGCTATACCCCCTTTGGCAGGGTGGGCGGGCATCACGGGCGATTTGTCACTATCCGCACTCTACATGTTCGCCATCGTCTTTTTCTGGACGCCGCCACATTTTTGGGCGCTTGCTGTTCTATTGCGGGAAGACTATGCACGTGCTGGAGTTCCCATGTTTCCTGTAGTACATGGGGTTGCTGAGACCTCTCGCCAGATACTGTTGCACAGTCTGATTCTCGTTACGTTGTCGCTGCTCTTTTTCACGGTTGAGGGACTTGGATGGGTCTACTTCGCGGGGGCTCTGGGACTCGGGACAGGTTTTCTGGTATTTGCATACCGTCTCCGAGAGCTACAAACGTTGAAGGCGGCTCGGTTCCTTTACCTCTACTCACTCAGCTACTTGGCCCTCCTCTTCGCCTTCATCATCATCGACAGTGTTGTGTAGGAGGGTAGAGTGGCAAGCGTGATTGAAAATGCTCGCCTTCGCCGGATCCCGTTGAAGCACATAGGATGGATGGCTCTCGTCGCTGCATTGATGACAGCGGGGCTTGTGACTTATGGGTCATGGGTGCGGGTATCCGGATCAGGACTGGACTGCCCTGATTGGCCTCTCTGCCATGGAGGTGTACGCCCGGGAGCCGGGGCTGCTGCAATAGAGGTTGGGCACTGGGGCTATGCTGGCTTCACAATGATCGCGGTCTTTGTTGCCACGCTGATCGCCTACCAACGCCGGTCGGAGATCCCTAGGCAGACGCTCTTGCTGGGGTCGGCGACGGCCTTGATCGTAATCCAAGCCTTGATTGGTGGTGTTGCGGTTCTCGCGGAACTGCCAAAATTCATCATCATGGTGCACCTCATGATGGCTATGTCGATTCTTGGGCTGTTAGTCGCTGGAGGAGTGTCGATCCTAAGTTTGCATCATGAAGTGTCGGCTCTCAGACTACGGCCCCAGGCTGTAATCATGTTGGCTGCCGGGGTGATTATGGTTGGTGGATCTATCGTTGCTACGCAGACCGGGCCTGGCTGCCTTAGCCTTCCATTGTGCGAAGAGGGTTCGACCACTATGGCCACATGGCTCCACACAGTTCACCGTGTTCTGGGTGTCACTTTGCTGCTTGGGACTGTGGTGCTGGCCTGGACAGTTATGCGCGTCGAGCGGTCTCCAGTGACTCGTGGGCTGATGGCTGGTTTAGTGCTACTGGTGATTGGGCAGATGAGTGCTGGGGCTGTCGCCGTCACGACCACCTTTCCTGAGAGCCTTCGCATCCTCCACGTCGGGTTGGCAACGCTAATTTGGGGATTGCTGATCGGCCTTTGGGTGCTGAGCGCTGGAGGAAGACGCGTCGCTTAACCGGCAGCAGCCCGCTATACTGTTCGCCACTTTCGAGATCTCCTTTTCAATATGCCCCGGTCTGCGCTCCATGACCTCAAGATTGTCGAGTGTGCCTCGTTTGTCGCTGGGCCCTATTGTTCCAAGCTGCTTGGCGATATGGGGGCTGAGGTTCTTAAAGTTGAACCTCCGTTAGGGGACATAGCACGGACTTATGGCCCGTATCCCGGTGGGCGCCGCCATCCTGAGAAGAGCGGCCTCTTCCTTTATCTCAACACCAGTAAGCTCGGGATCACGCTCGATGTGGAAGCACCTGGTGAACGAGAGTTGCTGCTGCGATTAATCTGTGATGCCGATGTTTTCGTCCATGATTTTAGTCCCGCTCGTGCCCGAGGGTTGGGTCTCGATTTCGGAATACTGAACCGACTCAACTCCAGCCTTGTTGTCACATGCGTCACTCCTTATGGATCCAGTGGACCGAAAGCGGACCTGCCCGGCCATGAACTCAACGTGTGCCAGGCGGGTGGTGAAGGATATGTGGTGCCTGGGGGCCTAGGACGCCGATTGTTTCCAGCAGCGCCCCCTCTTCGCCTCGGAGGTCACGCGGGAGACTACGACGCTGGGGTTGCCTCAGCCTTAGCGACAATGGCTGCGCTGCTAGCCCGAGATATTCATGGCCAAGGGCAATTCGTGGATATCTCACGTCAAGAAGTGAATCTAGCATTGAATCGCGTCACTATGGTCACCTATGAATCGGAGGGGTTGGTGACAACGCGAGACAACCGGTTCTATAAGTTCGGAGGACTCTTCCCCACAAGCGACGGGTATGTCGTCTTACGGCCCACTGAAGATAACCACTGGGCAGCACTTGCGGAAATCATGGGGAGACCGGACTTAGCTACTGACCCAAGGTTCTCGAAACGACAGAATCGTATTAGTAACGGAGACGAGTGTAATGCTCTAATAGCCGAATGGGCTGCAACGCAGACTAAACGTGCTATTTACGACAGATGCAACGCGGGCGGCTGTCCAGTCGGGCCGTTTAACAATTCTCAGGAGATCGTACAGGACCCACAAATGGAGCACCGTGGCTTCTTCAAAGAAGTGGATCATCCTGTTGCGGGAAGGTGGCCGTACCCCTCGGCACCGTATAGTTTTCCGGGAACCCCGTGGAAGATTAGCCGCCCGGCGCCAACACTTGGTGAGCACAATAGTCTGGTTTACCGAGAACGTTTGGGGCTCTCAGTGGATGACACACCCATCCATAAGGAGCGTTCAAGCTAGTATGGGCTCAACTCAACGTAAGCAGGCCTTGGAAGGTATTCGCGTCCTAGACTTGTCGTGGGCTGCGTCAGGCCCGCTCAGCACGCTTTATTTGTCGCTATTGGGTGCTGAGGTGATCAAGATCGAGTCGGCACGGAGTCTGGACATAGCACGTCGTGGTTACTACACGCTTGTTGATGACGTGGATGCCTCCCCGAATTTTAATGACATGCACTTGGGCAAGCTGGGCACGCGAGTGGACCTGCGTCATCCTGAAGCAAAGGCTCTGGTGCTGAGGCTCGCATCAGTTTGCGATGCGGTGGTGGAGAACTTTCGTCCCGGAACGCTGGATAAGTTTGGTCTGGGCTACGATGCATTCCGTGAAGTTCGACCTGACGTGTTGATGGTGTCATCATCTACCTCAGGCCAGCGAGGGCCCGAACGGTCCATGCCAGGTTACGCTACCACTTTCGGTGCTCTGGGTGGATTGGGGGCCATTACTGGCTATGAAGGTGGTCCAGCTACCGAGATATGGGACTCGGTCGACATGCGGCTCGGAACCTCGATCGCTTTGACTACATTGATCGGACTTTATGACCGGCGACGTAACGGGGAGAGCCAATACGTCGACTTCTCCTCGCGGGAAGTCATTAGTGCCACCATCGGTGACACGCTCATGTCGTTCTTCATGAATGGTGACGTTGTCCAGCCCAAGGGGAATCATGACGAGGTAATGGCACCTCACAACTGCTACCCCTGTGCTGGCGAAGATCAATGGGTGAGCATAGTTGTATCTACAGACGATGAGTGGCACGCGCTGTGTGGTGTAGCCGAATCTAGATGGTATCTAGACCCACGGTTTACTGACATGTCAAAGCGTCGTTCTAACCTGGCTGCCCTTGACACCCTCATCGCCGCTTGGACACGGGGCCAAGATGCAACCTTGCTAGCTGAACGCTTGCA
>CAZUGG010000221.1:0-3439 GCA_964619905.1 uncultured Dehalococcoidia bacterium | reverse complement strand
TTTCCAGCTACTATCGGTCTCGCCATGTATCCCCCATATAATCTTTGTTTCGTAACGCTCCGTACAACAGTAGAATAGTCGCTTATGAAGGGTTGAAACAAAATTGATGTTTCGGTGTATTTGATTCGTTTCTTGATGCATCACTGGTCTAATACAATTTGCTCAAAACCTATTAATGATAAATTTCGTACTACAAGTTCTTGTGACTAAACTAACGGAATTACGTGGGTCTATGGACCAAATTTGGTGAGCTTGTCGGCGTGGGCCATCGCTTGAAGCATAATGTGCTCTGCTTGGAACCGACCCAATGAACCTGTAGCGAGCGTCCGCTCATCGAAGCTCTTCACACCTTCGCCAAGAGTTAATTTAGAGTGTAGTAGAAATGGCACGGGGTGCCAGGAATGGCTTGCCATGAGGGACGGAGTCGCGTGGTCTCCTGCAACTATCAAGACATCGGACTTCATACTAAGTAACTCGGGAATATGACGATCAAGTTCTTCCAGTGTGCGCACTTTAGAATCAAAATCACCATCCTCTCCGGCGGCGTCGGCAGGTTTGTAATGAATGAAGAAGAAATCGTGTTCGTCCCAGTGCTGTCGCATTGTTGCGACCTCTTCTTCAAACGTTGCACCAGTGGGAATCACGTTCATGCCTAGCAGGCTGGCAAGCCCCCGATACATCGGGTAAGCTGCAATGGCCGCAGGATCCAGCAGATACCTTTCGTTCATAGAAGGTAATTGCGGAAGGGCGGAGAACCCGCGAAGGGGCAGCATGTTCGCTTTAGGATGTTCCGCCAAAACCTGTTTCGCCTCAGGAACTAAGGCGTTGACGGCCTCTGCTGTGGTTGTCCCCTCACTGGAGACAGGCTTTGTGATCAGGGGGGCTTCACCGAGGCGCTGAGGATCTGTTTCTGTGATCTGGTCGCTTAGGGATGCGCCGGAAAGCTTCAGCACGAATCGATAGTCCTTAACCGCGTGGACGGAGGTTTTGACCCCAGGAACGGTGATCCTATCTAGCATCTCGACCTGTGGTTTGCTCTCTTCCGTCGAGATGCGACCCGCGCGGCGGTCTGTGATGATACCCGAACTGTCTACCGTACAAAAATTTCCCCTTGCGGCGACATCACCAGGTTCAAGGTCCACCCCGATGCCCAAGGCTTCGAGCACGCCACGACCGATAAGGTATTTGACCGGATCGTAGCCGAATAGAGCAAGGTGCCCTGGTCCGCTCCCAGGCGCAACTCCAGGCAACACGGGTATGGTAAGTCCAGTGGCACTAACCCCTGCCAGCTTGTCTAGGTTCGGGATATCCGCAGTCTCTAGTTCGGATTTCAGGGTATCAGGGTGGGCCAACCCGCCTAGACCATCACATACCAACATCACAATTTTCGATTGCGTCTTGGTTACTATGTCCGAAAGGGCGGGGAAATCAATCATGGTGTTGTACTTTCTCCTCCTATTTGTCCATCAATGCTGCTACCCCAGGAAGTTCTTTGCCTTCAAAAAACTCAAGGGAAGCTCCACCACCTGTAGACACGTGGGTCATTTTATCGACCAAGCCCAGTTCTGCGACCGCTTCTGCCGTTGACCCTCCTCCTACTATGGTGACAGCGTCGGCCATAGCTGCCAGGGTCTGTCCGATAACTCGGGTTCCTTGAGAGAAAGCAGGGAACTCAAAAACGCCCATTGGCCCGTTCCACAAAACCGATTTGCACGGCTCTAATTCTTCGATAAATGATGCAGCAGCCTCCGGACCAATGTCCATAATACGCCAACCGTCTGGAATTTCCATGGCATTAACCACTTGTGATGGTGCATCTGAGCTAAAATCACTAGCTACAATAACATCCTGGGGAAGAACAAGCTCGACAGTCCAGTGAGTACATCGAGTGATTACCTCTTGTGCAAACCCAACCCGTTCTTCTTCAAGGAGGGAATCACCCACAGGTGCGCCCATTGCCTTGATGAAGGTGGCCACCATTCCCCCACCGATGATTAGTTTATCAATTTTCCCTAGTAGGTTTTCCAAAACAGCGATTTTATCACTGACTTTAGCTCCTCCCATGACCGCGGCTAGTGGTCGACGAGGGTTGTCCAACAGGCCACCAAGCATCTCCAGTTCACGCTGCATGAGGAACCCGCTCACAGCTGGAAGATAGTTCGTGATTCCTACCGTAGAGGCATGTGCGCGGTGAGCGGTGCCGAAGGCGTCGTTGACGTAGAGATCTGCCAGACTTGCGAGGGCCTCTGCGAATGCTGGGTCGTTTTTTTCCTCACCAGGATGGAAGCGAACGTTTTCAAGCAGCAACACTTCGCCAGGGGACAGGGCTGCAGCTGCTGAGTTTGCTATAGGTCCGACACATTCTGGAGCATAAATAACGGGGGTTCCGAGTACTTTTCCCAAACCGATCGCTATGGGGCCAAGGCGAGAGGTTTCTTCTACAATGCCATTAGGACGTCCGAAATGTGAACATAATATGATCCTAGCGCCATTGTCTCTGAGATGCCGAATCGTTGGCAATGCCGCACGAATCCGGTTGTCATCGCTGATTTTGCCATTGCTCATCGGGACGTTGAAATCTACCCGGACAATCACCCGCTTACCATGAACATCAGTGTTTTGTAGGGTTTGCTTCTGCATAGCTATGGGACTAGTCTCCTGTTATTCCATGTTCAATCAGATAACCCGCCATAGTTTCGAACTCTGCCAGACGGTCCTGTTCGACCCCAATCCCTCTTAACTTCGAGAGGAACGCAGCTTGCGCCGATTGTACGGCTTCGGTTGTATGCTTTCTTGCATTGACCTCATCAAGAAGATCTATCAATCGGGGCAAGTCCCTCGGGTCGAGGACGCGCGTGGCGAAAAGCGATCCTATTTCACGTTTCACACTCACTGGAGCTGTGTCTATTGCGTACACCACAGGATAGCTCTTCCGAGCCATTGCCATGGGACTCCCATCAGGCTTAGTATTCCATAATTCGTTTATGTCATGTTGAAGGTGGAGCGCTAGACCCAACGTGCGTCCTGCCTCCTTACAAGATTCTTGCATAGCTTTGTCACCACCAGCGACGAGTGCTCCGATCTGTGCTGCACACCCCAATAGTGCACCACTGCGGTGAGTAGCCATCTTCAAATAGGAATCCTGACTGATCGTCAGATGGTCTTGGAACTGGAGGCCCTGGAATTGACCTTCGAAAAACTCCAACAATGCATCGTCCATAATCTTGGTGGCCCCTAGAACCTGGGTGATGGATGCCCCTGTGCTCCCCATGTTGAACAACAACAGCCTGCCGAGTACGTGGAGCGCGTCACCAGTGTTTATTGCTTGAGCTGGGCCCCACACCCACCAAACGCTAGGTCGTGAGCCATGGTCTGGAGTCCCGTCTTGGATGTCGTCGTGGACGCGAGTGAATTGATGAAGCATTTCGAATGCCATAGC
>CAZUGG010000220.1:0-15735 GCA_964619905.1 uncultured Dehalococcoidia bacterium | reverse complement strand
CCTACGACGGAATCGCGTCGTCCGCCTCTTTCATTAGATCAAGGAGTCTGGCACCCTCTTCGATCGAGTCATCACGATAGAAGGTCATAAACGGCACGTATTTCATTGTCCGGAGACGAACCTTGAGTTCACGCCGCAAATGAGATGCCGCGGCACTGAGGCCCTGCACAGCGGCATCCTGCTGCTCCTCGCCCCCAAGTGTAGAAACGAACACCTTGGCCGAGCGAAGATCAGCGGTAACCGAAACCTCAGTAATAGAGGTTAACCCGGATAGACGCGGGTCGCGAAGATCCCGCTGTATAAGATCACTTAGCTCTTCGCGCAGAAGATCGTTGACTCGGTGTTGACGACGGGAAGGCAAAACACACCACCATTACAACTAATAGAGTATCTAATTTTAGCGAACACAAGGGTTTTACGGGGCCCCAAAAACTCACGTGCCCTATTAAACGACCACCGTCTGCTACCGTCTTCTCAGGTATTCGACAATGCGGAGAAATCCGTTGGCTGCCATCCTAGGACGAATAGCGATATGCGGGCATATTACCCCCGGTATCGGAAAGCCCCTTCGACCCGGTCCCGATTGAGTCGCCTATTCAAATGCAGCCCCTCTAGAACGAACTCGACCGCCGAAGCAGTGCTCGGAGCATCATCGGGAGTCTTGAGGGCTGCGACTGCCCTCTGTAATTCCGGAGCCTTAGCTAGCGCCTTAACGTACGACCTAGAATTAAGGTCCTCGCCCACATCGAAAGCATACCCTTGGTCGAACTGGGAAATCAGGGGTTCGAGATCCTGAACGTTGAGGTACCGTCCAAATGAATTCAGGCAGGCCTTTTTCACCAACTCTTCGAGGACCCTTCCTTCCCTGCCTTCCTCCACGCTTTCAAGCTCTATCTTGCCATTGGTCGATGCAAACAAATATTCCAAGTCTGTTATACGTGGTACTGCAAGATTATCCTTTGTACGGATTGCCCGTCGAACAGAGTTACTCACCATATTCTCGTAGTTGCAAATCGAGACTCTTACGCTAACACCGGAACGCTGGTTTATATCTGGGCTACGACGCGCGAGCCCTGTGATCTCGGCCACGATTTCCTTCATATAGTTTGGCACCTGAACAGCGATACCTTGACCCACGGCATCGGCCTCTTGCTCCATGATTGCGATCTCTTGAAAGATCTCTTTGGGGTAATGGGTGCGAACCAGCGAGCCGTAGCGATCTTTCAATGGCGTGATGATTCTGCCTCGGTTCGTGTAATCCTCAGGATTGGCACTCGCAACGACATAGACATCCAAAGGCAACTTGACCCGATAACCCTTGATCTGAACATCACGCTCTTCCATCAGGTTTAATAGGCCAACTTGAATTCGTTCCGTGAGGTCAGGAAGCTCATTGATGCAGAAGAGGCCGCGGTTGTTGCGGGGGATAAGCCCATAATGAATAGTCAACTCATCCGAGAGGTATCTCCCCTCCGCAACCTTTATTGGATCGACTTCTCCAACAAGATCCGCCATGGTGATATCCGGAGTGGCCAATTTCTCTGCGTACCGCTCGTCTCGGTGCAGCCAAGCAATAGGCGTTTTATCTCCCAACTCCGCTATCCTGTCCTTTGCTAACTTGGAAATCGGATCCAACGGATCGTCGTTAATTTCGCTACCTTCGACGATAGGGATCCACTCATCTAAAAGGCTGGTCATCGCTCGGATTAAGCGAGTCTTGGCCTGACCTCGCTCACCTAGAAGAATCAAGTCGTGACGAGAGAGAATCGCGTTCTCGACCTGAGGAATCACCGTCGTTTCATACCCGACGATGCCGGGGAAAAGCTTCTCCCCTTTCTTGATCTTGCTAATGAGGTTCCGCCTTAATTCCTCCTTCACGGTAGAACTCTCATACGCGGTCTTCGCCAACTCACGGAGGGTTCTGGCTCTTGGCGGTCGTCCCATACACAATTGCTCCTAGGAAGATGCCTGCGGCGATTACGTCCGGGGTACGGAGCCTCGCGGCCAGATGCCTTAAGGCTGCTGCGTCAGTTTAGGCGCCCAAAAGCAGGGCGAATGGCAAGCCATTGCGGCCAGTATAGCGGCGCGATTCTGAGACGGGCAAGGGGAAAGGGCAGCCTCTCTCAAATCCTGGAACGGGCCACCGAAAAGAGCACCCTCCACCCTCAATCGCCCACTGCGACTGTGACTTGAGCACCACTGGTCGAGGGACCGCTTCCCGGCAATGTGAGCTTTCTCACAGTGACGACCACTTTTCGTGGCCGAAGATCAGCCCAGATTTGTTTCGCAATCTCGTCTGCAAGACGCTCTAGGAGGTTACGACTTGGGCCCTCAATAACCTGTCGGGCAATCGCTATCGCTCTTGAGTAGTCGATGGTGTCGGCAAGCAAATCCGAATCGCGCGCTTTGGACAGATCACAGTGTAACTCGAGATCCACTTCGAACTTCTGGTCAGAGGCTCGCTCGATGTCGTAAGCACCATGACGGCCAAAGCATTCGACGGCACGAACCTGAATGACTTCCATACCTACCTAATTGGGAGAGATCCGATCGCTAAGATCGCTCGGCGCACCCGGCTCTGATTTTCTCTGCTGCTTCAGATACAACAACGCCTGTAGTGCCTTGTTCTCACGAGCGAGCATGCTGGCTTCGCGCTTCAAACGCTCAGTGACGCTTGCTTCCTCAAGCAGCATCTGCTTCTCTGGCATTCGCACCGCGAGAATATTAGCGACCAAATAGGATAAGAGTTCCGGATCCTCTGTCGATAGGTCCAAGGAAGGAAGAGCGGCTCCATAGATCTCAGCCAGAACTTCGAGGTGGACCAAGAATCGTTCGCGAACAGATCCCATCAACGACTCTAACGAAGAAGTCGCACTTCTCTCATATTCGAGCGGTTCAATCTCTCCACGCATGTAGGGATTTAACTGGGTCACTCGAATTAGACGGAAGGGCTTGGCACCGATGGTCTTCAGATTGTATCGGCCATCTGGAAATCGCTCCGATTCGACTATCTCAGCCATGGTACCAACATCGAATGGTACAGCGGGCGCTCCTACTTCGCGCCCCTCCTTGATCAACACCACACCAAAGCCAGACCCTGTCTCGATACACTCGCTAATCATTAACTTATAACGCTCTTCGAATATCCGAAGAGGCAAAGGTTGCGTAGGAAAGAGGACTGTTCCTAGAGGGAAGAGCGGTACTTCCAAGGAATCTGGCATGGCCGAGCCATTATAGGCTAGGTCTAACCGTGTGAGTCACACGAAACCAAACAAGTCTAGGAGGCCATCCGGTCCAAAACGGGAACGCCAAGCCCGTTACTCACATCCCTTTCATCTGGTCAAAGATAGTTGGCTCCAGTTCAGTTATCGCTGGCAAGGAGACATCCGAGGTCAATGCAACATGGAGAGGAGTGACTGAGACATACCGATGGCGCACAGCCCAGATGTCAGTTCCTTCCTCCTCGTCCCACTCCGTCTTACCACGAGCCACGTGATAGTAGTCATGTTTCGGAGTGTCAGCCTTATCCAGCTTGGCCTCAAACGCCCCTCTGGCTAGTCTGGTGGCCTGGACACCTTTCAGTTCATCGAGGCTTACATTAGGGAGATTGACGTTGAGCAGCATTGGGCCCGTGAACAATCCGTCACAAAACATCTGAGCTAGTACACGGCCGATGAGAGCGCCGCTATCAAAACGCACACTCGTCAATGATGCAACCGAGATGGCGATAGCGGGCACACCCCACAAGTGAGCGTGAACCGTGGCCCCTACAGTGCCCGACATGAACACGTATATACCGGTATTGGCACCTTCGTTGATACCTGAGACGACGAGATCTGGCCTTGGGGTGATTCCCTGCATTGCTAGGACAATACAATCGCCAGGTGTGCCTTCAACAGAATAAGCGGGGATCCCTTGGACACGAGGCGTTGCTTTTGATACGCGCACCGGATGCTGGATGCTCACCCCAGAGCCAACCCCGCTCTGTTCCCGATCTGGAGCAATCACTGTGACTCTGCCAACGTGGGTGAGGGCCTCAGCCAGATCCCAAATACCAGGGGCGTATAGACCATCGTCATTTGTGACGAGGATATTCACTAAATCAGCACCACAGCCGCTCCTGGGACATTACACATAATGACGGGCGAAGGCCCTGATAACACTAAATGCAATCAAGGCAGGTTTTGATCCCCATTAATTTCAAGAACCGTGTTGTCAATCAGCCTCGTGCCACCAACACGAACCGCCATCGATAGCACAGACGTCTTCGTCAGTGGCCCCTCGAGCTCAAGAAGGGTTCCTAAATCTGCAATTGACACGTACTCGGGCTCAGCAAGTGGCTCAGCTTCGATAGGGGCCCTAGCAGCAACTCGCAGAACCTCTGCCTCCCGCTCACCGTCCGCCCACAACGCCTCCGCAGCTCGGAGCCCACGTACGAGGCATAGCGCCGAAGCTCGCTCCGAACGTCCAAGATAAGTATTGCGGCTACTCATAGCCAAACCATCCGGGTCACGAATCGTTGGAGCTACTCTCACCTCAATGGGGAAGTCTAGATCGCGGGCCATTCGCCGAATAAGGAGTGCTTGTTGGCAATCCTTCTGACCAAAATAAGCAACATCCGGCTCGACAATGTTGAAGAGTTTGGAAACCACCGTTAGCACTCCAGAAAAATGCCCAGGACGATGAGCCCCTTCCAGTCGGTCTCCCAAGCTGCCTGGATAAACTGCCGTCTCATAACCTTCAGGGTAGATCTCTTTCGCGTCTGGAGTGAAGACGAGGGCCACGCCCTCAGCACTCAGCATAGCCAGATCACGTTGAAGATCCCGGGGATAAGATTCGAGATCTTCCCCCTCGGCGAACTGGGTGGGATTTACAAAAATCGAGACTACTACCACGCCATTTTCAGCACTGGCACGCCGCACGAGCGACAGATGCCCCTCATGAAGAAACCCCATGGTAGGTACGAAGCCAACATCGCCTGCGAGCTTTCTCCTAGCCTGCTTAAAATCAACGATGCGCTCGACGACTTTCATTCGCTGAGTAAGCTACGGGATTGAGGTGGCCTCTTGAGGCGCAGACCTTTTCATACCATAGCTTTCTTTGGCGGTTGGAAAGGTGCCATCTTTGACATCCTTGGCATATTGGCAGACAGCGGTAGAAATAAGTTCTGTCAACGTTGCATATTTCCGCGCGTGCTTAGGCGTAAAGCCGTCAAACAGTCCGACAATGTCGTGGATCACCTGGACCTGGCCATCACAATTAGGACCAGCGCCAATTCCGATGGTGGGAACGTCAACTCTTTCTGTTACGGCCTTGGCCACATACGCAGGAATTGATTCGAGGACAATGCAGAAGGCTCCTGCCTCTTGGAGTGCCTTAGCATCGCTGATAATCTGAACCGCCGCCTTAGGAGTCTTTCCTTGAACTCGAAATCCGCCAAGCTGATTCACCGACTGGGGCGTAAGGCCCAGATGCCCAACCACCGGGATGCCAGTATCGACAATGCGCTTAACAGTCTCGGCAACGCGCTCCCCACCCTCCAGCTTAACCGCCTGACACCCACCTTCTTGCATGAGACGGCCCGCGTTTCGGACGGCTTCGTCTTTATTGACCTGATAGGACATGAAGGGCATATCAGCTACCACAAGCGACTGTGAAGAGCCTCGAACCACGGCCTTCACATGATGGAGCATGTCCGCCATGGTGACAGGCACGGTTGAGTCATAACCCAGCACAACCATACCAAGGCTATCCCCGACTAAGATCATAGGAACGCCTGCTTGGTCAACGATGCGAGCGGTCGGGTAATCGTATGCGGTCAGCACAGCTATCTTTTCACCGGATACTTTCAATTCTCCGATCTGGTCAATCGTGATCCGCATCAATACCCCCCTCTCAGCCATGTAGGGAACTGTTCGTGCATCATCAGGAAGAAGCCTCCACTCGATCCCGATGGTCGATTCTCACGATACCGTTCTCTCCATCAAGATAGACAAGCCTAGGCTTCAAATGCAACGCGGAAGATGACTCGATGTTGTGATATGAGAGCACGATCACCTTGTCACCTACGCTGCCAAGCCGAGCCGCGGCCCCATTTATACACACTTGTCCCGTATCCGGTTGCCCCTCAATACAGTAGGTTATCAAGCGCTCGCCGTTGTCCACGTCGAGCACATGGACCTGCTCATATGGCAAAAGGTCAGCCGACTTCATGAGCTTCGGGTCGATAGTGATGCTTCCCTCATAGTCCACGTTCGCCTCGGTGACCGTAGCCCCGTGAAGCTTGCTCTTGAGCATCGTTCTCACGATCGAACCTCCTACAATTAACGAGCCGAGCTGCTCGCCAATGGGTTTTGTGCTCCTCGTTTTCCTAACAAAGCCTGCTCCAAGACCAGGGCCTGAGCCTTGCCAATCGACCCGTTTTGACGAGCCATGTTCAAGGTCAACAAGCCCAATTCCCGGTAGGCCTCTGCGAGATCTGGGGCACGGGTTTTTACCTGGTCCAGATGACGCCGAATCGTCCCCACGTCGCCTCGAGCGATGGGACCTGTAAGGCTCTGTTCCAAGCCGTTTGTTTCGACATTCTCAACAGTGGAACGCAACAAAGCCATCAAGCCAAGGCGGGCATCCTTTCGCTCGATGCCAAGTTTCTCCCACAAGGCCACGGATTGTTGCACCAGAGTCACGACATAGTTGGACGTGAGTACGCCGCTGACATGATACAAGGCCTTGTCTTTCGCATTCACGACAACCCAACGACAACCCATTGTGGCCGCCATTTCCTTCATTTGGTCCAGAAGTTCGCCCTCCCCCTCGATCGCAATCGTGATTCCGGAAAGAGCCTTCACCTCCGCCCGCACAAACGTCTGCATTGGGTGAAAACTCCCAACCGCCCCACCCACGACCTGTACTGGCTCAAGAGAGGCTGAGGATAGGCCGCCACTGCAATGCACAACTCGATGGTTACTATCCCACGCAACGCCAGCTACTAGCCCCCCAATCGCGTCATCTGGAACAGTAACGAATACCATGTCACAAGCATCGGCAACCGCCTGAGCACTCATCGCAACTAAAGCATTCGGCGCACATCTTGCTGCCAGGCTCTCCGACGACACACGATTCCGGCTGTAGACGGCGCGGATTAGGAAGTCGGCGCGAGCGAGGCCCTCGGCAAGGACGCAGCCCACAACTCCAGCCCCAATGAACCCGATATTATGCCTCGTGCCGATCATCCCACTCCAGATCTTTGACCGCCGGGATCTTTCCAGTACGGTCCGCTTCCTGAACACCCCGGACAATAGAATCGGCAACTAGTGTCGAGGCCAACGCCCCAATCGCAGTCACGTTGCTCCTAGGTTTTCGTCGTCTTCTCGAGCCATCCCGTTCCCGACCAGTGGCAACAGCAAAAACCACATCACCATCGGACATCGTGTGAGCGGGCCGTACAGCGACCGCGACTCCATCCTGTGCCATTTGGGCAACCTTATTAACCTCTTCCTTATTCAATGCAGCGTTCGTCGCGACAACACCTATGGTCGAGTTTTCACCTGTACTTTTCCGAGCACGGCCCTTACTCAACTCAGCTAGGGTGTCGACAATTCCTTCTCCCTGACGATCTCGAGGGCCTGCTACAACAACGCCATCTCGACCGATTACTTCTCCAAAGCCGTTGGCCACCATGATCGCTGCAACTACAGTACCGTCGTCCATTACCGCCGAAGCAGTGCCTAGGCCACCCTTAACAGCCGCGCCATGGCCACAAGCCTTGCCGACGCTGGCACCCGTCCCCGCTCCGACTGATCCCTGGCTCACCGGACCGCCAACAGCACCCAGACAAGCATCGTAACCATTAGTAGCATTAGGCCGGACGTGCCCATCACCCACGCCCAGGTCGAAGAGCACAGCACCCGCGACAATCGGCACTCGCCAACGACGTACTCGAAAACCTGCTTCCATCTCCTCCAGGAATCTAACCACACCTGTAGCGGCGTCAAGACCGAAGGCGCTGCCGCCGGTAAGGATGATGCCTTGCACGTGCTGCACCAAATTCATGGGCCGCAGAAGATCAGTCTCACGAGTCCCCGGCGCGGCGCCACGAACTTCAACACCACCCACGGAACCGGTCTCGGTTAAGACAACGGTGCACCCGGTAGCCGCCCGTGAATCGGTCCAATGACCCACAGTGATCCCTGGCACGTCGGTTATGGCGTCATGCATCGCAATTAAATCGTGGCGATCGCAGTGCCGAAAGAGGCAGGGCCAAAGACGCAACGGTCCCACGGCAACCACGCCCGTACGAGCGATTTAAGAGGGAGTCTTTCCTGGCCATTTTCCGTCTCGGTCGGTTTACTCGATCCAAGCGGCTCTACTGAAGAATCGCCTTTTCCGCTAGCCGCCAAAACTGGTCGGCTGCGAGGCGACCCCACTATAGCAACGGCGTCAAGCGACAGCAATCAAGAAGCCTTTACTATCCCATCAGTGATCTACTGAAGACATTTCCAACATCGACAAACAATAGGCCATGGAGACGATTCGTCGGCCAACCACAGATTGGTTTGACAAGCACTTCGCTGGTTGGAACCAGACCTCCGAGCCAGATTTTTGACTGGATTGCGCCCCAAAAAGGAATCTGCCCCACTCATCCAAAGGCCCCAAGCACCCTATACTAGGGCCATCCTCATCGACACAGGGGCTAGTCCTATCTCCTCCGAAATAGCACACCTGATTACCCGCGAGACCGATACTAGCGACGGCCCGGGATACTTGGGCGCTGCGGCGAGACCACTGGCTCCGACTCCAAACCCATGATCAAGGCCGTCTTCTTCGACCTTTACAACACATTGGCACACTTTCACCCTCCTCGCCAGGAGATTCAAATTGCAGTCGCCAAGGAATATGCATTGGCGCCTACTGCCGAGGGTATTGTCAAGGGCTACGCCAAAGCGGACGCATACATGACTTATCAGAATTCCCAGCTCCATATTCAACGAATGTCGGCCGAGGCTCGCCTGGACTTCTTCGCTGAGTACCAACGTCTCATATTCGAAGGTGCCGGTATCGATATACCAGTTGCCCAAGCCAAGGATCTCTGGCACAAAGTCCGCGCAGTCCCCTCAGTTTTGAAGGCTTTCGATGACGTCGAACCTACGCTGGCTACGCTGAAAGAACGAGGCCTAACCGTCGGTCTCATATCGAACATCTATCAGGATTTGAACGTAATTTGTGACAACATGGGCATTGCTCCTTACTTAGAATTCAAGATCAGCTCTAAAGACGTTGGGGCTGAGAAGCCCCACGCTCCCATTTTCGAGGCAGCTCTCGAAGCAGCAGGCGTCTTAGCCACAGAAGCGATTCACGTGGGCGACCAGTACGCTGGCGACGTGATCGGCGCTAGGAACATAGGTATCATGCCTGTCCTGCTAGACCGAGAATGGCTCCACGATGAGCACAAAGACGTGGCACGCATTCGTACGTTAAACGAATTACTAGCTCTGTTAGACAAGACGGGAACCCAATAGCGGGATAAAGACCCCATACCTTGGATAGCCCAAACACCAACCACATTCGGAGGAAACTAGATGCGCATCCTGATCGATTTCAAAATGCCCCTTGAGCCATTCAATACCCTCGTCCGCAACGGAACGGCGGGCGAAAAGCTTGCAGAGATCATGGCCGCAATCAAGCCCGAAGTAGCCTACTTTGGAATACGCGACGGCATGCGTGGCGGAATACTTGTCGTTAACGTAGAGGACAACTCTCAGATCCCCTCAATTGCCGAACCTTTGTTCTTGAGCTTCAATGCCTCAATCGAGTTTCTTCCTGTGATGATCCCGGAAGATTTGATGAAGGCAGACCTAGACGGTCTAGCCCAAAAATGGGGCTAGCTGAAAAAACCGCTTGGTAGCAAAAGTCGATACTTCACGGATCCTTTTGGGGTCAGATACCGACTCCGCCTAAATCAAGACCATAGAGATCTACGCAATTGCGGTAGATCGCTCGGTCCTTGACCTCTGAATCCACATGGGCAAATTCGCGGGCGATGACGTCCTGCGAATGCGGCCAAGTGCTATCGTCGTGCGGATAGTCTGTTAACCACATGAGAACGTCAGGTCCGATAAAGTCTATAGTTTTGGTGCCCACCAGATCGCGCATGAAAGTGCACTTCACATTGCGGTCGAAGATCTCACTGGGAAGCATCCCCGATTCGAAGAACTCGTTATAACGAGGACCCTTGCCAGTGTAGACGTAGTCCAGCCGTTGCTTCAGATAAGGCACCCAGCCAAGGTCATTTTCAACGGAGATAACCGTCAGCTTAGGGTAACGCTCAAATAACTTGTCGAAGATGAGGTACGTGATCGATTCCTGGATCATGTGCCGAGAAAGCGCATAAGGAGCACAGAATGACTTATGTTCCCATCTTCGGTGCGAGCCGCCCGTGAAACAATGAAGGCTTACCGGAATTCCCATTGCCTCTGCTTGGGCAAAGAATGGCTCATGATGCTCCGTCTCGAAATTAAGCTCTACCGGGGGTGTACCCCAAATGGCTGCCCCCTTCAGTCCCATAGCCGCGGTCCGCTTTAGCTCCTTCACAGCAACGGCAGAGTCGTAGATGGGAATGAGCGCAACCCCGTGAAGACGACGGGGTTCAGCAGAACAAAACTCGGCAAGCCAATCGTTGTACGCCCGGAAGCATGCCGCTTGTAAACCCGAATCTTCGATACCAAAGATACTGAGGGCCATGCTGGGGTATAGAAGCTCGGCGAGGATCCCATCAACAGCCATGTCCTCCACCCGGGCCGCGGGGTCATACCCTCCGCGCCTACTCTCTTCCGTCTGCTTGCCCCACATAGCCAAAGGCGTGCCAAGAGCACGGATCGGCTGAGGAGGACGCCCTTCCATATAGAAACGATTGACCCCTTCAGCATCAAGCTCTACGTGCGGGGCCCTATCCCTAAAGGACTTATCAATCCGCTGGGTCCAAAGGTCGGGCGGTTCCACGATATGAGAATCAGCTGATACGGCTCGGGGGGTGGTCATCGTGTCCTCCTCTTTTCTTAGCGGCCCATGCCAAGTCCGCGGCGAGCAATGATGTTCCGCTGAATCTCCGACGTCCCTGCGCCTAGGGTAATGGCACGCTGGGCGCGGTACAGCTTTTGCATCTTGCCGTGCAACACTGCCGCTTTACTCCCAGGAGAAATCTGGCCGTAAAGGCCCAGGATCTCCATGCCGAGTGCTACAACTCTTTGAGTGAGCTCAGTGACCCACAACTTAGACTGCGACGATTGGTAGCTAGGCGGATCCCCCTGGGTCTGGAGCCAAACCACCCGATAGGCCAACAGCCACGAGATACGCATCTCGGAGTGCGTGTTGGCAATCTTGTGTTTGAGGGCCGGATTCACCTCTAGGGGATTGAAGCCCCCTGCACAACCAGCCTCGACAACGTACTCGACAATCTCGTCGAAAAGTTGCTGTAGGGGTACATGCCAGCGAACGCCCGACCTCTCCGCATTTAGAGTCGTCTGTCCGAGATACCACCCCTGGTCTTTCTCACCAACTAGGCGATTACGAGGAATACGGACGTTATCAAAGAAAACAGAGTTGATCGAGTGTGCATCGGCCATGTTGATGATGGGCCGCACCGTAATCCCTGGCCAGTTCATGTCGACAAGGAAATAGCTGATCCCCTTGTGCTTGGGTGCATCCTTGTCAGTGCGAGCGAGAAGGATCCCGTGTTCCGCCTTGTGGCCGTTCGTCGTCCATGTCTTCTGGCCGTTGACCACAAATTCATCCCCATCCTCAACTGCCGTCGTCTGAAGGGACGCCAGATCAGACCCAGCGTTAGGTTCACTCAGAAGAGAGCACCAACGGACTTCACCACGAGCGATTGGCGGAAGAAAAGTCTTTTTCTGCCACTCAGTTCCGTGGATGATCAGTGAGGACCCTACCTGATAAACACCGGGGCCCATGAAGCCTCGCGGTGCCTTAGCCAGCGCCATCTCTTCATTAAATACAAACTGCTGCATGGGCGTGAATCCCATGCCGCCGTATTCCTTTGGCCAGCCAACTGCTAGGTATCCCTTGGCACCGGCCTTTATGGCAAAGTCGCGCTCAAACTCCTCCCGCTCTTCGCCCTCCATGTCATTGCCGACAGTAAGGCGCCAGTCGGATGGAAGAATCTCATGAAGCCAATCGCGAATCTCGGCCCTAAACTTGTCCTCTCGTGCTGTCCAACAGAAGTCCATGACCACTCCCGATGGCGCCATTGTAGCACCGCATTTGCAGCATCACCTAAGCCCCGAGGATCTTTGTGGAATTGTGGCATCGCCGGATCTCTGGCGTCTCAACAATGAACCACGTTGTCGTAAGTGGTGAATACGGCCCACGGGAAGTCAATCAAGAAAGGTCAGCCTTACAACGAGGGGCGTCGCTTGTGCCAATCCGTCGCGCGTTCGTAAGTATGGGCTATTCGAAAAAGAAGTCTCTCATCGAACGACCGACCGATGATCTGGAGCCCTGCGGGCAACCCATCTGGGCTAAAGCCACATGGTACCGAAAGTGTAGGAAGCCCAGTGAGATTCGATGGCGGAGTAAACTTGGTCGTCAGCGCCCCCTGCCCCGCCCCACCCGAAATGTTGGCGTCTATACGATAGGGCCAGATGGGTATCGTGGGCGTAGCTATGACATCGACCTTTTCCAAGGCCGTATCGAAATCGTGCTTAATCAGAGTACGCAAACGCTGTGCCTGAATATATTGGACAGCCGGTCGCACCATGGCGTCGGCAATCCGATCGCCCAGATTTTTGCCATAAAGGTGTCGACGACTCCGGATCAGATCAGAGTGAACCGCGGCTTGCTCTGTGCGAATAACCGCCATAAGAGCAGTCCATGTCTCTGCCATGTGCGGCACATCCACTACGCTGGTCCGTGCGCCTAAATCCCGCAATGTCTGAATCGCCGCGTCGAAAAGTTTTCGTACGCCAGGATTTACCGAGTCGTCGAACTGGCCAACGGGCAGACCTATGCGAAGCCCCTTTACTCCGCCGCCAATACCCCGCGTGTAACTTGGGACCGAAACCGTTGCACACGTCTGGTCCTTGGGGTCATAACCCGCAACAACTTGTAGCATTATCGCCGCATCTCGGACCGTACGGGGCAGCGGCCCAGCATGATCCAGACTCCACGCAAGCGGAAAGATGCCTTGGCGGCTAACCCTACCGTACGTTGGCTTTATACCCACACACGACGAGAACGCAGCTGGTATTCGGATAGACCCTCCGGTGTCAGTACCCATGGTGGCGAATCCCACACCAGCTGCCAGAGACGCTCCCGATCCGCTGCTTGAGAATCCAGGGATCCGGGCGAGGTCCCACGGGTTACGGGCCCATCCGTATTGGGGACCTGGTAGGTCAACGGCAAACTCGGTAAGATTCGTTTTGCCAATTACGATCGCACCAGCATCCAAAAGACGCCGCACGCTGAATGCATGCTGAGCCGCCATGTGATCGGCACGAACCGCTGAAGCACAGGTGGTTGGGGTGCCAGCGATGTCATAGATGTCCTTGATGGTAATTGGGATGCCGTGGAGAGGCCCTCGGTATTGGCCCCTTGCAATTTCCTGCTCAGCAGTGCGGGCCTGATCGTCAAGCTCGTGTTCTCCAAACACGTAAATGAAAGCGTTGATCTTGGGCTCAACGGCCTTCTGCCGCGCAACGACCGCACGCATCAATTCAACCGGAGACAGAAGACGAGTTTTGATAAGCCGGGCGGCTTCTGAGAGGGACAAATAGCAGAGGTCTAATTCTGTCACGGTACCAAACTCAACAAAGCCGACAACTTTGGACTAAATTGGCGAGGTTAGCCAAGGCCCGCGGGGTCAAGCTGACGCTCTCTTTTCCAAGCGAGCTGCTGGACGTGTGTGAGGAAGTGCCGGATGAACGGAGTGTTCTCCATCCTCCTTAGCGCCATAGGAGACGGATTGACCTGTCCCCACGTCTCGGCGAGATCGAGACGTTTAACAAGAAACGAGGCTCGGAAACTCTTGACCTCGAACTCGAAACCTTCCCCTGTCTGCTTATCGACCCTAACGCGCACCTGTTCGGGTAGTTCCACCCATACACCATCTTGGAGCCAGGGCGCTCGGATTGTTAGCGTATCGCTGCCCTTGTCGTAGAAGAACGATAGGGTCCACGTGTGAAGACGACCAAAGGTGATGGCCCGTGCTCTATACATAACCCGGCAATAATATCGGTGCTATCAGTAGAGAGCAAATCATGCAAGCTTGGCGGCATGATTCCAGCCCTTCACACGACTACCTTCGACTTTCGAGACAGTTAAGCGGTAATCATGCAGCGTTGCAAGAACTCTTGGGTTCCAGATCGCAGCGACACTAACTAAGGGCTCATGCCCATATCTTTGAGCGTCTTATTTATGGCGTGATCAGCCTGCTTACGCATCGTCTCCGCGCCAGGAAGGTCATCGAGGGGTGAGTCGGGGTGATCAATCTTGCGGGTGAACATCGTTGGGTTCTGATCGAAACGAGCGCTCGTGTTCTCGTTACCACACTTGGGACATGCCATCGGAGAGTCGTCCTTGATGCTCCGCCGAAGCTCGAACTGGTTGGCACATGATGTGCAAAGCCTTGGATAAGTCGGCATGATCGCTCGCCTCGTGCTCGCCCAATAAAAAGTTGGGCCTATCGATATGTTTCGCAGCCGGGACTCGCCAGGAGGGCATTATATCAAGGCTGGCAGGTCAAGCCCCAAGCTTTCAAGTCACCAAACCTAGTTTCTTCAAACTAAAGCGCCCCATGGGCAGCTACCCGATCTTTAGCACAATCTTACCGAAATTGGCGTTACTTTCCATATATCTGTGGGCCTCGACGATCTCATCCAAAGGAAAGATCCGATCCACCACCGGACGCAAGAGGCCGTTTTGGAAATGAGGCCACACGTAACGTTTGAACTGGTCGGCGAGCTGAGCCTTTTCCGAAGCAGCTCTTGCTCTAAGCACCGTACCGAAGACACTAAGGCGTTTTGGCATAAGCCCCGCTATGCTTCCTTGGATCTTGCCACCACCCATCGTGCCAACCAAGATCATACGCCCCTTCAAGGCTAAAGCAGCAATATTGTCATCCCAATAAGGCGCACCTACAACATCGAGGATAACGTCCACGCCACGTTCCCTCGTCTCGCTTTTTACCACGTCTAGAAAGCTCTCCGATTTGTAGTTGATCCCTACACCAAGCCCAAGGCCTTTCGCTTTGGCAAGCTTTTCTCCGGAACTAGCCGTCCCGAATGTTTTCGCACCACTCACTTTCGCGAGTTGGACAGCTGCCACGCCCACTCCACTACCCACTGCATGAATCAGAACACTTTCGCCCATCTTTAAACCGCACCAGTTGAAAAGGGCATCGTATGCGGTAAAAAATACTTCAGGAACGGACGCAGCCTCCTCATACGTCATGAAATCTGGCATGGGAATCAGCATCGCCTGGTCGATCGCAACGTATTCAGCGTAGCCTCCACCTCCAAGGAGTGCGCATACCCGGTCCCCTACCTTGACCTGGCTGACGCGGCCCCCAATCGAGACTACCTCCCCGGCCATCTCGAGACCAGGAACTTCAGCTCGTACGCCTGGAGGAGCTGGATAACCACCACGCCGTTGGCTCAAATCAGCCCGGTTGAGCGCCGAGGCATGGATCTTTACCAACGCCTCTTCGGGGCCAGTATCGGGCAT
>CAZUGG010000219.1:0-7103 GCA_964619905.1 uncultured Dehalococcoidia bacterium | reverse complement strand
ACTACCACTTGGGACTGGGATCTGGCCCAATGCGCGGATGCATGGGTTCGCAAAGGAGTGCCTGCCATAGGACTCGGAGCCCAGCTATGCGAGGACTATGGACGATTAGAGACAGTCCAGTTGATAAAGGACTCGGGGCTCAAGGTCTCGACGTTTGCTGCGATCAACCCTTCGTCGATGTCGGTGCATGCTATAGAGTCAACTCTTGATTTGGCGGCGTCTGTTGAGGCTGACTGTGTATATGTCATCACCGGCGAGCGGAAAGCACCCCTTTGGGAAAACGCCATCGAAGTTTTCCAGGAAGACTTTGCTCCGGTACGGCACTTGGCTCGCGACAGGGGTTTACGGCTTGCAATAGAGCCGATTCATCCCCTCCGCCAGGACCTCAGTTTTGTTAACACTGCCCGTGATGCTAATCGAATCCTGGCGGAGATTGGTGATTCGAACGTGGGCTACGTTTTCGATTTTTGGCACCTTTGGTGGAGTGCTGGCGTGTTGGATGCCATAGTAGATTCGGGGCCCCAGATCTTCAGTGTTCAGGTTAGTGACCACAAACCTATAACGATGCGTTCTCTAGATCGCACTGTACCAGGGGAGGGGCTTATCCCTTGCGTTGAGTTAATGAAAACGCTCGAAGCATCGGGCTATGCTCGTTACTACGAAGCTGAGGTCATTACCGACGACAATCGAGTCATGGGTTATGAGCAGGCACTGGACCGGGTCATTGAGAGCTGGGAGCGGCTCTGGTCGGAGACCCAGGCTTGATTTAGTTTTCCTCGGAAGCCACTCCATTTCCTATTAAGTTCTGGAGCTCGTCACTGGATATGCCCAGGACTTTGGTGAGCACCTCCTTCGTGTGTTGGCCCGCGTGTGGCGCGTGCGGCGTTGAAAAGGTTTGACCCTGGATCTTGAGCGGTGACCCTACCCACTTTAGCGTCCCGTGGTTGGGGTAAGGTTGATCAAAGATCATGCCTCGCGACCTGAAATGAGGATCGTCTATGAGTTCTTCGGGAGCATTAACCGGCGAGCCGGCGGCGTTGTGCTCAAGGAAGAAGGTAATCCATTCCTTGCGCGTTTTGGTGAGGATCACGTCCGCGATCTCCTTTCGTAGCACCTCGTCACCGCGGGCGTGGGAGAAGACTTTCTTACGCTCATGGCCTTCTAGGAGGTCGGTGCGGCCGACGTTTTCCAGGAAGTTAACCCAGAATTTGTCCTCTGAGCACTGGAAGATGATGAATTTGTCGTCCTTCGTCCGGTACGCCTGGTGACGTACTGCAGGACCCATTCCTTCGTTTGGTTCTGGGATACCGTTCAATGCCCGGTCGACACCCTCGCCCGCCCAGGCAGCACAAGCGTCAAAGTGGGAAGTTTCAAGGCGTGACCCCTCACCGGTCCTCAGCGACCTAATTACCGCAGAAAGAACACCAACCGCTGCGTAGAGAGGCGCTGCTTGCAAGCCGATGAGATTGTGTCTTCCGAGCGTCGCGAGACCATCCTCACGAATTGTTGGCGTGAGCAGGCCAGCATAAGAATCGAAACCGGTGCTGTGCGTAGCCAAGTCTCGGTACGGGCCTGACTGACCGGTTGCGTTAAAGGAGATCCAGACGATTGAAGGGTTGGCAGACCGGACTGCTTCGTAGCCGACACCAAACCGATCGACCGCACCGGCGCGCAATCCATCGATGACGACATGAGACTTTTTGACCAGGTCGAAATAGAGTCTGCGGCCTTCCTGGGTCTTTAGGCTGAGAGTGACGCTCTTTTTCCCCCGATTCCAGCGGTGGTGGAGGAGGCTCGCGTCGCCGAGCTGGTCTCCGATGAGACGGACGTAATCGCCGTCGGGGGGTTCCTCGATCTTGAGGACCTCAGCCCCCATGTCAGCGAGGTGCATACCAAGAGCGTTGGGTGTGGCCAAGGCCACCTCAAGCACACGAACGCCTTCGAGTAGGTTGTACAAAGGAAGCCTCCTGCCCCGACGTAGCGGGGTATTTAGACGAAGATCCCGAGGTCGTCGAGCCGTGTAGTCTCGGCATCGGGGTAGCCAAGGAGATCGGTCATGAGTTCTTTGGTGTGTTGGCCTAGCGTTGGTGTGGGCCTACGGAAGAACATATCAAAGGTTTCGAAAAGCCATGGTGGCCGGATCAGCGTCACTGGGCCCATGATGGGGTGTGGTGCTTCGAAGAAAACGTTCCGTTCTTTGAGGTGGTGATTCTCTGCGATCATTCGGTTTGTCATCGATGGCATCGCCGCGATCCCCGCATTCTGAAGCGTATGGGTCACTTCCCAATTATCTAGTGGTTTGGTCCACTCACCGATTATCGTCTCGAGAGCGTCGTTGTTTGCGTAGCGGTCGGCCATTGTAGCGAACTCTTGTTGGTGCGCTAAAGACGGTTTGCCCATAGCGTCGCAGAGCGCGTGCCACTGCTCCTCGGTCCTGATAGCGATCGTCACCCACTGTGAGTCGCCTTTAGTAGGGAATACGCCGTGAGGCGCCATCCACGGATGTCTATTCGCGATGGGTTGTGGGTCCTTGCCCGATAAGGTTGGCTCGGCGAAGGTGTGACCGAAAAGTGTCATTATGGACGCCACCGATGACAGGTCGACGTGATGCGCCTTTCCTGTGCGCGACCGTTCGGCGAGGGCTGACATAATGGCGAAAGCAATCGTGGTGCCACTACGCAAGTCGATGGGATAGTTACCTATGTAGGGGCCACCATCGGGGTAGCCTGTCACCATGCTTACGCCAGCCGAACCGGCGAGAACAGGAGCTATTGCTGGATAATCACGTTGTGGACCGTTGGGACCGAATCCAGAAGCGGAAACAGTGACCAGCGCTGGGTTGTGCTGGCGCAGCACTGCGGGCCCAAGGGCGAGACTGTCCATGACGCCTGGTCGCATGTTGTCGATGACGGCGTCGCAGCATTTCACTAGGTCGTAGACAATGTCGAGAGCTTCGGGCCGCTTAAGATCTAGTGCCAAACCCAACTTGTTGTAATTGAGAGCGTTGAAAAGGGGCGCGCGCTCAGGGTCGCCTCCTGGAACGACGATAGAACCTTTGAAGCGAACGAGATCGATGCGTTTAGAAGATTCGAGACGAATCAGCTCGGCGCCGAGGCAGCCGAGAAGGTTCGTGGCGGCCGGGCCCGCGGCGATCCAGGAGAGGTCTAGGATCCGGATACCCTCCAGTGGCAGTTTTGGTCTGCCGACGGAGACCGGTGTCCGGGCGGGCCGACTGCGCATTTCGGAGAGAACCGCGTCGGTATGCTCGCCAAGGGCCGGAGCGCGTAGTGTCTCCTCCTCGGTGCTGGGGGTGAAATATAATGGCCGGGTGAGGGGTAAGCGTTGGTTGTTGTTGGTCTCGATGTCAGAGAAGAGGTCTAGGGACGTCCAGTGTTCGTTAACTAGAATCTCGGAGGCCTTGGCAAAGTATGTAACCATCATTCCCCTGCTCTCGAGGATGTGAAAAACTTCTTCACCAGTTTTGTCGGATAACCAGTCGATTACTGTCGGCACATAGAGGTCCCGATGCTGCCCGCGAAGCACTGGTGTCTCGAGCCGGGGATCGGTCTTCCACTCCTCTTTTCCAAGGAGGTCTGCTAGTCGTTCAAACTGCTCGTCCCGGTGGAACGTGATGTAAAGCAAACCATCCTTGCATGGCAGGAGGAGCATGGTGGCCTGTCCTGGGCTGCGGCGTCCGGTCTCCTCTCCCTGGTTCGTCCACTCGTCAATAGTCATCCGATTGGGTAGGAGTTCGGCCTCCCACTTTGACACATCGACATGTTGGCCCATTCCGCAACGGTCTCGAATCGCTACCGCACCGAGCGCCGCGATGGCTGCAGTGTAGCCAGCGTGAGCGTCCGCGATGAGGCCCCCGATTTGGATCGGGGGCCTGTTGCCAAAAACATCGTCAGGGTCGGAGTTTGCGTTTGGTAACAAGTAGCCTTCCCCACCTAAGTGAGATAGGGTCAGGTGTTCGGCCTGCCAGTCTGCGAAAGGACCGGTCTGGCCAAAGGGTGTTAGAGAGATTCGTATGAGTTCTGAATTCCGGTCACGGAGAAGGCTGGATTCGATGCCTGCGCGAGCAGAATTAGCCGGACTCAGATCGTCCACTAGGAAGTCGGCATTGGAGGCGAGATCTAGGATGGCAGAAGCGGCGGCGCCAGACCGCCAGTCGAGAACGACACTCTCCTTTCCCGCGTTGGCGTAGATATAGAGGCCGCTTAGTTCAGAGTCTGGGCCTGATTGAGGGAAAGGCCCGAAGCGACGAGAGATGTCACCTTCGGGAGCTTCGACTTTGATCACCCGTGCGCCCAATTCCGAGAGGAGCCGTCCGCAGAGAGGGCCGGCCATACCTTCTGCAATTTCGAGCACGACAGATCCATCGAGGGGTCGAAGCAAGGGGGTTCCTCCAGTCGACACGATGCCAGGTCACATTGTCGTCGTCCAAAGGGCTCCGGAGTGGGATCTCCGGCCGCAGGACGAACATATTCTATTCCTGATGCATCAACACTATCTGCAGGCGACTAATACTGTGCGTTCGTTTGCATTTAGGTCCGAGCACCTTGTTTCGTCATGGTCAACTCTTGGTCAAGATTTGAATGACGTCTTTGACCCGTCCACGCACATCTTCACGGATATCCTCTTCAGTGAGGTGATCGTAGCGATGGGGTAAAACGATGATGGGCAAGTCGGGCATCTTTTTGCCGCGGGCGGTCGCAATGGCCAATCCTTTGAACTGCTCGGTGACGAAACCGACTGTTGGGATGCCTAATTCTTCGAGACTCGCGCTCTCGTGGATACTCCACGCGGTGCAGGAGCCTCAGTTGCCGAGGCCAGTCACGACCGCATCGACGCGAGTAGCCAGGTCCTGCAAGGCTTCTTGGTACTTTTTAGGTAGAGCGCCAGCACCTGGAGAAAGGAAGATGGTCTCTGTAGTGGAAACTCCGTGATCTCGCTTTAGGGTCTCGCCGAGCTCGTCGACAAGGATGTGCATCGAGCGCCAAAGCTCATTGTCTACGAAGCCCACCTTCTTGCCATGAAGGTCGGGCAATCGGTCGGCGAGCTTGCCATCTGCTTCCTCTGACTCGCCATGAGGGAGCAGGATGGTGATTTGGTCACGCATGTATCACCTCGAACCAGGCGTTCATTGGCCTTTCTTGGGAAGTGACTCTAGGGACGGTCTACAGGCGTGTCAAGGCAAAAGGGGCCGCCCTAAACAGCGAATGCTAGAATTCGGATCATTATCATGGAGCCGCAGCATTTTGGTTAGCTGAACCAATGAATTTGGTTCAGCAGGCATATATATCGGGTGATGGATGGTACCGCTTGTGAAGGAATAAGGCCTGGTTGTAATTTCGAACTACAATGATCCCAGCGAGTTAAGGCTCAATTAGAGACGAAAACGGAGGATTTTGGTGGAATACACGCGCATCGACGTAGACTGCCATATTCAAGAAAACCTCGAGTGTTGGACCAGTCGTATGTCAGCGACCAAGTGGGGTGATCGGATACCCCGTGTGGTTTTCGGCGAAGAGAAGGACGAGTGGTATGTGGACGGTAAGCCAACTGGTTTCCTCACGATCTGTCCAGCCGTTATGCCGGACCGTGTGACGTGGCCTACCTACTGGTCACAGATCCCCACAGGTGTGTACGATGCGAAAGAACGCACCAAATATATGGATCACGATGGCATAGACCTTGAGGTTATGTACGCTCACGTCACAGGCGTGAGCGGGGACCGCTTTCTTGGTATGGAGCCCAACTTTGAGTTGGAATGTGTCGCTGCCTACAACGACTACCAGACGGAGGAATGGGTGCAGGAATGCCCGGGACGTTTCATGGCGCTATGTGTGCCGCCGCATTCGTCGATAGACGTTACGGTGGCCGAGGTAAGCAGATGCGCCAAGATGGGCCACGGGGGAGTGAATATGTACGGGACGCCGCATTTGCGGGGGCTTCCCAACTACAGCGATCAATATTGGGATCCTCTCTGGGCGACCTGCCAAGATGCAGGAATAGCGGTCCACACCCACGGTTCCGGGAGTGCTCCTCCAAGTATGCGCCTGGAGCCCCTGGCCTCCTGGGACCACCGGCGCACCGCCGCTACAGGGGCGGCCGCTGGTTTCAGCATCCAGCCCCAGTATTTCTCCAACTTCCTGTTCGCTGGGGTACTTGAGCGTTACCCAACTCTCAACTTTGTATCTGCAGAGAGTGGCATCGGCTGGCTGCCCTGGCTACTCGAGGCCTGCGACCGCGCCTGGCACCAGGGAGAGCTGTGGAAATATGGCTTGCCGCTCAAGCCGAGCGACTATTTCCACCGGCAATGTTACGTCGATTTTTGGTATGAACGGTCGGCGATCCAAGAATACCGTCACGTAATTGGTGTGGATCGGATCATGTGGGAGACTGACTTTCCTCATCCCACATCCTTGTGGCCTAATACGAAGGAATTCCTTGCGCGAGCAATGGAGGGCGTTCCCGAGGACGAGCAGCGCATGATGCTCTGCGAGAACGCGAAGCGGGTCTATCACCTGACCACACGACCCGACATCGATTAGCCGAAAGAAACCAATAGGGTAGGTTATGATTTTGGAACGAATCGGTGAGCACATTCACCGACTGCACATTAAGGACACTCACGCTTTTCATCCCGGCGGGACGAATATCTACTTCGTGGGCGACGCGGCAGAAGAGATGGTGCTAGTGGACACTGGTGAGCAGGACAAGGAGTGGGTGAGCCTCATCCTGGAGGCGTACCGAGATCTGGGCGAGCCCAGGATTACTGCTATTCTCATTACTCATGGACACACCGATCATATCGGAGGATTGGATCGCATTCACGAAGTCGTGAAGGCACCGGTGCGGTGCCATCCTAAACTTGTCGATAAGCTGGTTCCTTATTTGGGCCAGGAGTGGGTGGTGAAGTTGCGAGCAAGAGAGAGGATTACTACTGGCGGAGGTGCTGTTCTTGAGGCACGCTTCACTCCAGGCCATGCTGAGGATCACGCCTGTTTCTTCCTGCGTGCGAACAAGATAGCGCTCACCGGTGACACTATCCTTGGTTCGAGCACGAGTGTCGTGCAGGACCTCGTCAGCTATATGAA
>CAZUGG010000218.1:0-11745 GCA_964619905.1 uncultured Dehalococcoidia bacterium | reverse complement strand
GCCGCACCTATCACCAAGCAGCTCGTCTTTTCTGAAGAGAGCGCCTATCACCGCATAACCGTACGGGAGGCCGGCGTTGGGTACCTAGGGCCAGCGATTATGCAACACGGGACAGAGGAGCAAAAGCAACGGTTTTTGGGGCCCATAGCTCGTGCCGAGATCAAGTTTCATCAGGGTTTCTCCGAACCAGATCACGGCTCTGACCTAGCGGGTCTAACGACCAAGGCGTGGCGCGATGGTGACGACTTCATCATCAGCGGCCAGAAGATTTGGGGTGGCCATCTCGAAGAGGCTCAGTACAGTTTCTTGCTCGCCCGCACTGCTCCTGGGGCAGCTAAACACAAAGGGATCAGCTTTTTCGTCATCCCCTCTGACACCGAGGGGCTTCGGGCCGAGACCTTCGGCAATCTGGGTGGTGGTAAGCAGCAGATCGTTCACTATGACAACTGTCGCGTGAATGCCGCACAGTCTCTGATTGGGCAAGAGAATCAAGGATGGTACATCGCAACTACAGTACTGAACCATGAGCGAGCGTTTGTTGAGTATGCTGCAATGGCAACTCGAATGCTTGAGGAAATAAACGCTCTGTGGAATGAGAGGGGGTTGGAAAAGAGCCGCAATCCCATTGTCAAGGTTCTAAGGAGCAAATTAGCGGAGTTTGCCATTGAGGTGCAGGTCTGCCGCCTGTTGCAGTATCGGTTTGTCTGGCTCTACGACACAGGGGTTAATCCCAGCTTCGAGGCATCTCAGTTCAAGATCTTCGGCAGCGAGATGACGCAGAGACTTATGCACATGGCGATGCAGGTTCTGGGCCTATTCGGTCAAGTCGAGCGAGAAACTGCGAAGGCCGAGTATGTACCGCTGGGCGGTACGGTGCCTCAGGGGCTCCGTTATTCAGTCTGCTACTCGATCATTGGTGGAACGAACCAGATTCAGCGCAATGTGATTGCCACGCGGGGACTAGGTCTCCCTCGATAGGATGCCTCTAGCGGAGAAAACGCTTTAATCTTGTCGCTCCGTCTTGGTTCCAAGACGCTGGCGGATATTGCATCTGACCAATGGGGCACACGCGTGTTACTCCCGCTTCTTCAAGAGCATCCCTAATTCCAGTTCGCCGAGATAGGTCACACTCCAGTCCAGCTGTTTGCAACAGTGGCCCAAATGGGCTCAATAGTTCTCCTATCGTCATTATGTTGTCTACCGGTTTGATATGGATAACCCGATTTAGACAGCTAGCTAGTAGTCTGGGATTTTCTCCGTCGTAGATCACCGTCCATGCTGTCGAGTCGGGGCTTGTGAATAGCGTGACGTCGCGTGCGGCGGCTTCAAGCACTTCGTAATCGCCCCGTAACGATGCAATCAGGCCGGCCTCGGAAGCCCCCAAGCGTCCTCTAGGGAAACGGTCTTCGAAGGTGGCCATTGCTTGAGCTAGAGACGACGCGAAATCCCTGGGAGTCAGATCTCCGCCACGCTCGACGAAAATCGAGTGTGGAGAAACACAGCCTTGTTGATCGAAGAGACACACGTCCTCAGTTGCTCTGGTCGTCAAACTGTAAATGTTCCCGGGCTTTAACGCCTCACGGCTGATTGCGGTGAAGGAAATGCGTGGCCCGTAGCCGACAAAAGGAGTCTCTCGAGCTACCAGCGTGCCGACAGAGTTGATCGTGTCATTGCGCCCGTAGGCCACCACGGCGTCGGCGGAGCTGACCGCTGCCTTGTCGAGGGCGCCTGAGCCTCCCTTCCACCAGAGCACAGAGATGGTAGACGCCAAACCGGGGTCGGCTTCGGCGATGGATTGCGCAAACAGAGCTGGGAAAAGAGGGTCCCGGCTGCTCGACTTCAAGATGCTTCCAGATCCAAGGAGCAAAGCTCGTACGATGCTTTCTGCAGCGACGGCTGGAATATTGCCGGCAAGGAACTGAGTGATCAGCCGTGGGCCCCGCAGAGTGGTTTCCGCCCAGGCCAAACCGAGCTCGCGTACGAGTAGGGCCTCGAGGCCAGGACGACGAAAGGCCTTTAGCACCCGAGGCAATCCGTAATCGATCATTTCCTCTGTATAGCCGCTTGTTTTAGGCAGTGTTTGCTCTGCTAAGGTGCGCAGCGGATAGGTGGGGTGACACCAGCGACTCACCGCCTTGTCGATCGCAGTCACTGCGCGCTCAATGCGGTTCTGTTGGGGAAGGGAATCTGTGGCTGACTCGACTCGTGCACGGACGAGCGCGATGAATTCTTTATCTACAACTGGAATGCGCAGAGTCGCTTCACCGAATTCGCGGTCGTGTATTGCGGGTGGCTCTAGTGCAGGCGTAAAAGACGCAGTGACTGGAGTCGTCTTGGTAGTGTCCACGTCTGCCGTTAGCCCCTGGCTTGGCTGAGTAACGTGTCCACGGAAATCGAACAGCCCCTGGCACCAGCACCGGCGGCGCGACCAACAATCTCGAAGCCGTTGTCGACTTGTACGCCCAGGTCGTCGGTCTGCAGCGCTATGACGGAGTCGACGTTGGTCAGGTCGTAGTGACGGAGCAGCCCTGTCCGTCCTGGCGCCGCTTGCGTCATCGTTTCTGGGTCCACGACAGTGGTTCGGGTCCATGGGGCACCCCGTTTACGTGGCTCGCGGGCTATGCCACCGAGGTGGTCGAGGAGAGATGTGTCGTAGAACTGACTGCCCATCTCTGTCATTCCGTATTCGTTAACTACGTGGGTAGGTGGTATGCCGAGTACGCTAGAGTAAAGTCGGCGCAGTTCAGGTTTTGGCACCTCTCGCGACCGACCTTTGTAGCCACCGGTGTCCATGAGCCGACTACCTTGGGGGAGGGAAAAGCGTAGAGTTCGTTCCTGGCATGCGTCCAAGAGGTGCACGAAGGCAAGCGTGGTCCCAAGTATTGCCACCGGCTGTAATGCCTCTTCTTGTCGGCGCAACGACTCGAAGATGGAGTCCAATCGCAGCCCCTGATTGTCGATGTAATAGTCTCCTTCTGCTGCGAGTTCGATCCGCACGGTCTCCAGCATATGAACCAAAGATGATCGAGGAGCCATCGATGGGGGTTGGGAAACTAGCAGCATGGGAAGTTGCTTCCCATCCGGAAGTATGCAGAGTTTAAAGTGGGCTAAGAGTGATGCTTCATAGAGGGATAGATCGCTAATGTGATGTCGACTGGGTTTGGACCCGGTGGTTCCACTGCTCTCGAAGACCGTATGGGCCTCGCTTGGATCGAAGCATGCAACGTCGAATTCCTTGAATGCCGAGGTTGGCAATGCAGGGATCTCGGTCCAGTGCGAGACTATGTTAGGTGCTATGTTGCGATGCGAGCAGAACGCTCGATAGGGTTGATTCATCTCGACCTGATAACGGAAGAGAGAGAGAGCTATTTCGTTGAAGCCGTTGTCGTCTTGTGGTCCGGTCGCACCGTCTGCAATCAACTGGAGTACGCTGTTCTTGAGAGAGCGGTGCTCTTGGAATGCCATGTCTAGCTCTGAAGCCTACGAAAAATTCGCCACACGGTACAGGCGACGAGCAGAATGACGGCGATGAGCAGAATTTTCAGCATAACCATGTGCAACGCATAATAGCATCGCTATTGGAATAATCCCTTAACCGCTGTAGGCTCCGCGTTACAAGCATTGTTTTTTGGCCTGCCGAGGATGGGCCTAGGCTTTGCCGCTTTCCCCAGGTTTCTGCTGCTTCCTAATTTGGCGCTTGGCCGACTCGCGTCTCGGTTTTACTTGAGGGTAGGTTTATAATCTCGCGGCAATCAAGAAGGAGGACTGCTCTGACACGTATTGATGGTCGTGCAAACGATGAGACCAGGCCTGCAAGCATCAACTTGGATGTACAGGCGTACGCCGAGGGGTCTGTCATGATCCACATGGGCGATACAAGGGTGCTCTGCGCGGCCTCTGTCGAGGAAGGAGTCCCCGGCTTCCTCCGAGGTCAGAGCCGTGGTTGGGTTACTGCCGAGTACGGTATGCTGCCCCGGTCAACACTCACTCGTCGACAGCGGGAGGTTGGTCGCAGAGACGGCCGCTCCCTTGAGATACAACGGCTCATCGGGCGGTCGCTCCGGGCGGTAATTGATATGGACGCCCTCGGAGAACGCACGATAACTGTCGACTGTGACGTGATCCAGGCCGATGGCGGTACTCGTACCGCTGCGATAACTGGCGCGTATGTGGCCCTCCACCAAGCAGTTAGTGGTCTCTTGAAGAAGGGAATCATCAAGGTGATGCCCCTCAAGACTTCTGTGGCGGCTGTGAGCGTGGGTCTTGTTCTGGGCGATGCTTTGTTGGACTTATGTTACGAGGAGGACCTGCACGCAGACGTCGACTTCAACGTGGTTATGACGGGAGACGGCAGATTCATCGAGGTTCAGGGTACCGCCGAAGGGGAGCCCTTCTCCAGAGACCAACTCGAATCATTACTGGAGCTCGCTGCAGAGGGGGTCAACTCTTTGGGGAAGCTCCAGCAAAGTGTGCTTAGAGAGTAAATCGCCGATGCCCGAACTGTGGCCGACAAATCTCGGCTGTGACTACTCTCTTGATAGAATGAGTCACGATTCCCGACGGGTCTCCGATCTGTAACCTGGGAACGCGCCGTCGTGCGTTCAGTGAGTGGCTGGATGAAGAACCGGCTGTCAAGTGTGTTGGAGCAGCCGCCGAAGCAGACGCGGCCGGAAGACTCTGCGGTCGCGAGCAATTTGGGTAGGGGTGGAGGCGCCTTTGTTCTTTTCTGCGCTCGCCAGACCCAGTACTTCCTAACCAACAACAGCATGCAGATGGCAGCCGCCATCGCCTTCTACTCTTTTTTCTCACTTTTCCCGCTTTCGATCCTCATCATCCTGACGTTCGATTTCTTCGTTAACGAGACCGCGCTTCAAGCGATCGAGCTGCAGAGGGCCTTGGGGACATTTATCCCTGTGTCTCAGGAGACAATCGCGGATGCGGTGCGCCGCTCCGTAGATTCGGCAGACATAACAGGGCCTCTTGCTCTCATCGGTTTGGGGTGGGCCTCCACAGCGGTTTTCGCAACGTTGCGAAAAGGTATTAACACTGCATGGAACGTTCGCACCCCGCGACCTTTTCTTCGCGAACGGATTATTGACCTAAGTTTTACTGCTGGCGCCGGACTCGTGTTTACTGGTCTCCTGATCTCCAACACGGCTATACGTGCCTTTGTGCAAACTAATGACCCAAGCAAGGTAAGCGGCTTGTTAGCTGGGCCGGCCTACCTAGCTGTAGCTACATGGCTTATGAGCTTCTTTGCCCTCGTAATCCTTTATCGATTCTTGCCCAACACGAAGGTGGAGGTGAGAAGTGTTCTTTTTGGCGCGCTGGTAGCATCTCTCGCCTTTGAAATAGCTAAAGGAGCGTTCTTCTACTACACCCGCGCGCGCGCGGACGTTTCCCAGATCTACGGAGAATTCACCTCAATTGCCGTTCTCCTCGGCTGGCTTTACGTGTCTGCGGTCATTATCCTCATCGGTGGTCTTATTGCCTCCATCTACGCTCGTTTGGTAGAGCACAGAGTAGTTGCACCTATGGATATCTGGACATTTGGTATAGCTCCAGGCATGTTCAAGGTTTGCAAGCACTTGATGAAGCGCTCTTGGCTTCCGAAACAGCCTAAGAAGATCCCGGCGGCAAGGAGCAAAACCGAAGGTGGGTCCAGTGCTTAAACGGTTACCCATACTTAGTTGCCTGTCGGATCTGCTTCCCCAAATAGACTCAACTAGATCGTGCAGGACGGAATGGGCCGTTGGGGGGGTTGCAAGGTCTTGAAGATCCGCAAGGCGGTCATTCCCGCGGCTGGTTGGGGCACCCGATTTCTTCCTGTTACTAAGGCCGTCCCCAAAGAGGCATTGCCCATAGTCGACAGGCCTGTGATTCAGTACGCAGTTGAAGAAGCAGTTGCGTCTGGCATCGAACAGGTCATCCTAGTGACTTCGGAGAACAAGAAGTCGTTGGAGGATTATTTCAGCCGTAACTTTGATCTAGAGAAAGTGTTGGCAGCCAAAGGCGATCTAGTGAATGCTGAAAAGATCCGTGGCCTTGCTTCTCTCGCCAAGATCTCCTCGATTCGCCAGCAGAATCAATTGGGGCTTGGGCATGCAGTGCTGACCGCGAAGGATGCAGTCGGCAATGAGCCTTTCGCTGTAATCCTGCCCGACGACGTTTTCGACGCCAAGGTTCCTGTTCTGCGTCAACTCATAGATGTCTTCGAGCGGTATGGGGGAAGCGTCGTTGGGGTGAACATGGTTGCGGAAAGAGACGTGAGTCGTTATGGCGTCGTAGACGGGGAAAGGCTTGACTCTGGATCCTACAAGCTGAACAAATTGGTGGAGAAGCCGAGACTCAGCGAAGCTCCTTCACGGTTGGCTATCGTTGGCCGATATGTCTTCACTCCCGAGATCTTCGTTAAACTCGAGGAGACGAAACCTGGTGCCATAGGTGAGATCCAGCTCACCGACGCTATGAACGAACTTGCTCAAGAACGGGGCCTCTATGCGGTTGAATATGAGGGCGAGTATCTTGACGCGGGTACTCCGCTGGGCATGGTCAAATCGTCTGTCCGCGAGGCGCTAACCCGTCCTGACATGGGGCCCGAGTTGCGGGCTTGGCTTGCCAATAAGCTTGACGAATAGCTCAGCAGACGTGCATCAAAGACCAAGGATCCGTTTTGCGTTGCCCCCCGCAATCAAGTTGCGTGCTTCGGCATCAATGCCCGCATCGTCGAGTTCCTTCAGGACTCTCTCCTGAGCGATGAGGGGAAAGTCGGAGCCGAAAAGGATGCGCTCAGCGCCCACCAGACCCACGGCGGATTCGAAGACCCGAGCATCGTAGAGAAATGAGGTTGCGGCAGTGTCGAAGTACACGTTACTGAGCGCGTTTCGCACTTCCGGCATCAGGTTGTAAAACGGCAGACCTCCCCCCCAGTGCGACATCACGATCGTGTTATCAGGGAAGTTCTCAGCGAACGAGAGGAGCACGTCTGGACGCTGGTTGCCCTTCCCAGGGTATTGGTGTCCGACAGGCTCCGAAGAGTGTGTGAGGACCAGCATCTCGTTGTAACGTGCAGTGTCCATCAGGGGTTGAAGAACTCGTTGGTCGGCGAGATCGAAGCCCTGTGTGTCAGGGTGTAGTTCTCCGACGCCTCGGGCCCCGCGTCTGGCGCATCGTTCAACCTCTAATACCGCGTCGCGTCCTGCTAGGGGGTTTACGATGCAGAAAGGGACGATCCTAGAGTTGTATTCTGAAGCGGCCTCCAAAATAAAGTCGTTTATCTCAACACAGTGCGCATGTTCTGACCATCCGATGCTGGTGAGGACTGCTTGATCTATGCTGTTGTGGTCCATGCTGTCGATCAGTTCGGGAACCGAGCCGAGCCTGGCACTATCGCTAGCGTACATTGCTTGGAAGGTCATATCTTGAAGATATTCTTCGCGACTGTCGCGGACGCTATCGGGGAAAGCTTTGACATGAAGATCGACTCGCATAAATTCAATCCTAACAAAGCTCCTCCGGTATGTGCTGCTTTAAAGAGTTATCGGACGCCCTCCAACAGGTTCAAGGCGTCACGGCAACCGTGAGCTGTCGTCATTGCTTGGTATTGGACCCGGTGCTATGATTGCCCGACCTAGCCCGGATTGAAGCCGGGCCGTCTCCTTCCTTCTCTGTAGACTCGCTCGATGGACGCCGACAACCTTGTTCCCGACATTGTCACCGCGCTGAAGCGCCGATCGACCGAACTCGTCGCCTCTCTATCGCCGCTTGCGGCCGTGCCGGCCAGGTCCCGTGGTCGGGAAAGGCCGGAAGTAGAGGACGGTCGAGACCCGTACCAGATCGATCGTGAGCGCATTGTCCGCACGAAGACTTTCCGCAGACTGATGCACAAGACCCAGGTTTTCATGGCACCTGTCGGTGATCATTATTTAACGCGTTTGACTCATACGATGGAGGTTTCCCTGTTGGCGCGAATGGTTGCCAGGGCGCTACGGCTCAACGAGGATCTTACAGAGGCGATTTGTATGGGCCACGACTTGGGACACGCTCCATTCGGGCACCTGGGCGAGGCCACTCTGTCTGAGGTTCACCTTGGCGGTTTTCGGCATAACAAACAGAGCGTGCGAGTCATTGAGGAGTTAGAGGACGAGGGCCGAGGCCTTAATCTGACCTGGGAGGTCCGCCAGGGCATCTTGCGGCACTCTAAAGGGAAGTCGGGGATCGAGGGCAAGCCGAATCCGGAACTGGACACGATGGAAGGCCAGACTGCAAAGATTTCGGATGCCCTGGCTTATATAAACCATGATACCGATGATGCTGTCCGTGCGGGGCTGATTGTGGAGGACGACATTCCAGTCGAGGTCACCGAAGTTTTGGGGGCCGAGCGGAATCTTTGGTCGGCAAGGATGGCTTGGGACATCATGGAAGCATCCTGGTCTGCCACGGGAGAAGGGCAGCCTATAGGAAGGCCCATAGTGTGCATGAGTGCTGAGATGAGTCAGGCGACTAACAGGATGCGCGACTTTCTCTTTGCACGGGTCTATGATCCGGCCAGCCAGACGAAACAAGCAGAGCGGGCCAGGGAGATCATCCGCTTGTTGTACGGGTATTTCTCGAAATACCCTGAGCGAATCCCTGAGGAATATCGGCAACGTATCGACGTGCCTGAGCGTATGGCACTAGATTACGTATCAGGGATGACGGACAGTTATGCTTTAAGGGTTGCAGAGGCAATTCATCCTTCTATAGCTAGGGGATTCCAAGCTGAAGGTGTAGCATTATCGTTTCCTGTGGTGACCGCCTAGGGGCTGGTCAAAACATACTGACCGAGGCTCCTTTTGGGGCTGGAGCTCACCTGATTTGGTAGGCCATGGCGTCAGCTGAGGACATCAAAGGGCGTATAGACCTTGTCGAGTTCATCGGCGAGGGAGTTCCTCTCAAGCGAGCGGGGCGTAACTTCACCGCACCTTGTCCCTTTCACAATGAGCGCACCCCTTCTTTTTTCGTCTTTCCTGACCGGCAAAGCTGGCATTGCTTCGGTGCTTGTGCCACGGGAGGCGACGTCTATTCTTTTGTGATGCGCCGTGACGGCGTTGATTTTGGGGAAGCGCTTCGCCAACTCGCTGCGCGGCTAGGAATCGAAGTGAGCCCTTCCGGGGCCGGCAAGGCCCGTCAGGAGAGGTCCAAGGCCCTCAAGGAAATAAATCGCTCGGCCGCTAGCTACTATCAGGCGGCGCTTAAGCGCGATCCGGCTGCGGCGGAAGCGCGCGAGTATTTGCTCCAACGCGGCATTGACGAAACGGCGACCGAGGATTTCCGTCTTGGATATATGCCCGTTTCCGGAGTTGATCTGGAGGCCAGGCTCAAGTCCGACGGCCATGACGAGAGATTGTGGGTCGCGGCGGGATTGTTTAGGAAGCGGGACGATGGCTCCATCGGACCAATGTTTCGCGGGCGCTTGATCATCCCCATTCAGGATGCGCGATCCGATTACATTGGGTTTGGAGCACGCTCCCTCGACGACTCGACACCGAAGTACATCAATTCACCTCAGACGGAGGTCTTTGAGAAGCGCTCGGTTCTGTATGGGATTAATCGGGCTCACGATTCGATAAGAGAGATTGGCCAAGTCGTGATTGTGGAAGGGTACATGGACGTCATCGCTGCTCATCAGAACGGCTTCGAGAATGTTGTTGCTTCGATGGGGACCGCGCTGACCGAAAACCAGGTTGTTACGCTCAGACGACTGGCCAACAGGTTTGTTCTAGCTCTCGATGCTGATGCCGCTGGTGATGAAGCGACGCTTAGAAGCTTGGAGGGATCTTGGCACATCCTGGAGCGCCCGGCCAGGAATGCAGCGGGGCCGCATCTCACGGACAGGGAAGAACGGAGCCAGTTAGAGCTCCGTGTTATGGACTTACCAAGAGGAAAGGATCCTGATGATATCGTTCGGGAGTCGCCGGAGACCTGGGACCAGTTACTAATAGCGGCGCGTCCGGTTGTGGAGTACGTATTTGAAGCTGTAACTTCAAGGTTTGATGCCACAACTTCTTCGGGGAAACAGGCGATCACGCGTCGGCTCGCACCTCTGGTAAAGAATGCTCCAAATATCTATGAACAGAATGCTCGGGTTCACCGTCTTGCGCAGATGCTGCACGAGGATGAAAATGTAATAAGGCTCGCTCTGGGCGAGGGGTTGACTTTCCGCGGGGGGCGTCGTGCAAAAAAGTTGGCTCAGTCGCGGCGACCCGGACCATTCGAGGAGGTGGGAAGAGAGACACTTGAGGAGTACTGCCTGGCTTCTCTTTTACGGTATCCGGAACTCTGGGGAATCGCTCAGGAATTAGCGCCAGAGCACTTCTTCAAGGGGCACGTGAAGGAAATCTTCGGGTTTGCAGCTCGTGGTGTACCGACCGAAGCTCTTAGAGACCATCTCGATGAGGTGCTCCAAGAAGAGTTCGATCGCATTCTTAGTTACGAGGTTCAACCAGTCTCGTACTGGGAACGAGAGGAAGGTCTTGGAGAGTGTGTCAAGAGGCTGGAACGCCGGTTGGTGCTGTCGGAGCTGGAGGCGATCCAGTCGCAGTATGGGTCTGAAGTGGACCTCGATTCTTTATCAGAACGTACGGAGCTGCTCAACGAGAGGCTCAAGTCAATCGATCATCGTAGCCCTCAATTAGCCAAAGGCGACTTAACATCGTGAGGGCGCTGACGCACCCATATGCTAAAGCGCGCGTTTAGAGGAGGACATCCTGGAAAGAACGAGACGTGGATCTAGTACGGAGGAACAGATACTGGGCCTTGCTGATCGCGACGGTAGCGACAGCAAGAGCGACTTGTCGGAGGCACTTGCCGAGAGCGGTATTACTATCACCCGCCCCGACAAGACCGGTGACTCCGATGATTGGCAAGCAGAGCTTCCAGAGGTACTGCGGCGGCTAGCAATTGCAGCGGGGCAGGAGGAGTCCTCTGACGAGGATGGCGAGGATCAACCTGCAAATGCTCAGTTCGATGACGGCGAGATGCTGGACGATCCGGTGCGCATGTACTTGCGCGAAATCGGGCGCGTTAGCCTGCTTACGGCCCAGGATGAGCGAGTCCTAGCACGCAAAATGGAGGCGGGCCGTCATATCAAGCGTATGGAGGCCGCATTTGAGGAACAAGAGGAATCCAAACCAGCGGCCCACGATGCTGTCATAGTCATGCTTGAAAGGCTCTCCAAAGGTCAGAGCCTGCTTGCCCGGTTTGCATCCTCAATTGACGTACCTAAGAACCCAGCGCTGGGCGTATTCTGTCACGAGGAGTTGGGCGTAGCTGCGAAGTTGGCGGGAGAGCCTGACCCCGACGTACTGGCTGAATTTAGCGCCAAGCTTGAGCAGGAGCCGCAGCAGGTGCGTGACGCGCTTGTGGAGTTGGCCGTACATTCACGGATCCTGCCTCCCGAGACTGTGCGCATAGTGGGCGAGGAGATCCCAATCACGGCTATACCCGAACGACTTGGAGATGAGGGGGTACGGGAGGAGTTGCGCAACCATGAGCTCGTCTTCCGAAGCCAATTCCGTCGCTATCGTGAGGATGGCAACCGGGCGCAGCGACATTTGACGGAGGCGAACCTTCGTCTAGTGGTCAGTGTGGCAAAAAAATATATTGGGCGTGGCATGTCACTTCTGGACCTTATCCAGGAAGGCAATATTGGCCTGATTCGAGCCGTCGAGAAGTTCGAATACCGTAAAGGGTACAAATTCTCCA
>CAZUGG010000217.1:0-21546 GCA_964619905.1 uncultured Dehalococcoidia bacterium | reverse complement strand
GCATCGATATATCTTGGGTTATAACGTTAAGCCTGTTGGCCTATGGCGCCTATTCTCCGAAGGGTTTGTGGGGAGCAGAGCCTCCGTGGCGGAGGTTGCAAGGGGATACGAAACGAAAGGCCAGGCCGAAACTCGTTGATTGAGTTGAGGAATAGTAGTGCCCAATTCTCGTTTGAAGTTTCCTGCAATAAACTTTATCCGAATTCTAGATTCACAAACTGGTTTTCATGTTCGAGCGTTGTTGTCAGCAACGCCGCGTGGTCAAGCCCTGCAACTCTATTGTGGCATTAGCCCAGTCAATATGTTAGACCGCACATGCCGTGCTAAACTTAGCATCCCAAGTAGATAGGCCACTCTATCCCCTCTTGTCCAAGCGTTGTCTTTCCAATTTGTCCTGTTCTTGTCGATTGATTTTGAGGACGTTGTTCCAGTAGATAGGAATCATCGGTAGTCGGCCTATGGAAGTGAGCACCTTGGGGCGGCCGAACCTAGAAGAGGCTCACCAGATGCGACGGCCTATCCTGATCGCAACGTATCAGGACTTTCCTACCAGGTATCTTCTAGATACAGGTATCCTTCGCCGACTTTTGGAACGCGATGTTCCGGTTGTAGTGGTGAGCCCCAACGCTAGTTCAGACTCATTCCGCGAGCGGTTCGGGGCGAAGGTTCTTGCGCTAGAACCCAATGCGTATGCAAAGGGTCACGCTATCACGAGATCCAGGCGCTATGAATTCTTCACCCGCGTTCGATGGCTAACTCTCCCTGCAGGTCGTGACATTAAATCGATCCAGACCCATGAGGAAATCGAGAAGCTGCGAAAAAACTCTATGGGGTTCAAGGGAGCGCGGTACTTGGACTTGGAGATCTTCACCGCTCGGTTACTCAGGCGTAGTGCTGCTCTGAGGGCACTTTTTTTTCGCTTGGAGTCCCGGCTTGTTTCGACTGATGCTCATCAAGGTCTATTCCAACGACACAACCCAGCGATAATGATCACCCCAGATGTTGGCACTATAGGTCTTACAAATCTTCTGGGAAGGGAAGCGCAGAGACATGGTGCCAAGATTATTTCTGTCGTACTAAGTTGGGACAACTTAACGTCTATAGGGTTGGGAGGTATTCGACCTGATCGTGCGGTTGCCTGGAATCAGACGATGGCGGAAGAATTGGTGGATTACCACGGCATGGACCCGGCCCACGTATTCACTGGTGGCATTGCTCATTTTGATGATTACTTCCTTCCTAATCCGGCCACGCTTGAACGAGGCGAGTTCCTGAAATCTTACGGATTGACACCCGATCGCAAAACGGTGTTCTTGGCCATGGCTTCGCCGCCCATGTTTAGGAAGAATATTGAGTGCATGACCGAGATACTTGAAGCCATGGCAGCTAACCGGCTTTCTGTGCCTACTCAGCTGTTAGTTCGGCTTCACCCTGCATATCTGACCAAAGTGCGGGACGATGGAGTTGCAGACCTTGCCGCCCTCGATCTCCTGAAAGAGCGTTTCAGGGGACTTTTGGGGATTAGTGTGCCCCAGTCGATCGACCAGCCCGACGGGGTTTTACTGCCAATCGACGACCAGAAGACTCTCGCGAACATCCTTACGCATGCGGATGTGATGATCAACTTCTATTCAACGTTGATACTGGAATCAGCTATTTTTGACCTGCCAACAATCAACGTGGCGTACCATCCATATCGGCAGAGCCATTTTGACGTAGGCGTTCTTGCCCAATTCACCCATCTTTCGAAGGCACTGCGGCACCGATCCACTCGGGAAGCTAAGGGGAAAGCAGAGCTAATAGATTTGGTGAACCGTTATCTGGACAATCCTAGTCTGGATCACGATGAGCGCATGCGGCTCAGAGAATACGAAGGGGGTCCAAACAAGGGAAAAGCAGGAAGTGCCATCGGAGATCACCTCTATGACTTGTGGGCCGAGCTAACGTCCCCCAGATGAATCAGGGGAACTAATTTTTTATGAAAATCCCGCTTGGTTCCAAGGCTCATCGGTAACCCTGGTTTTCCTGTTGGGTCCGTAAAAAATTAATACTGGGATGCTAGGGTAACGTCTCTGCCGCTGCGTAGATTTTGTTAATCGATCACTAGATCGCGTTTGGATGCCCGAATAAAGGTCAGTTGTTTGACGACGGAATAGTGGATTTCAGCAGTGGGAAGAATGCGTTTCATTGCCCACAGGGTTGCTACTCGTTGGTCGAGAATAGCTGTGACAGGAGCGTCGGGCAGTTGAACCACGTTGACGAAATCTGCGTTGAATAGCTTAGCGCCGGTGCGGGGCGACCTTTGCTGCGGCCCGTCGATAAATACGAGCTCATAAGGTCTTGGCGGCACTTCCGAATAGCAAGTGCCAACCTCTCTTCCGAAGGAGACTTCCTTCACCGGGGATGCACAGAGTTCTACAAAGGGACGCAAAAGTTCCGGGAAGATTGCTTCGATCTGCTCGTGGTATGCAGGCTGATCTTCCATAGACGTTAACAACCCCCGGACGCCGGATTCCTGCCAATTGCGGGTCAGGGCCATGGCAATCACCACTGAGCTGAGCCCGGAACCGCACTCCAACACGTGCTTTGGCTTAGTTGTCCGAATCGCTCGGTACAATTCCCAATAATCGGAATAGGAACATCCAGTGGAGGAGCTCTTGGCAGCCGTAGCTCCGAGAAGAGCTGAGAGTTCTACATCTGCTGCAATTTGCTTGCGTGCTTTGTTTACGGTGCGTCGTCTGAGGAGTGCGATGGGGTTGCTGTTGCTTGGCCGACCCGTGAAATAAAAGTAATTCTCAAATCGGTGCCAAAGGGCTTTCATTTTCCTGATCGCGCGTTCTAGCATGACCAGCCCAATTTATTGCGCTAACGGCGGCCGTTGGAACCATCCGAGTCCTGGCAGATTGAGGAATTGCCAGTCAATCGAAGCAAAGGGCGTCTCTGTGATCACCGTGGAAATCTCGCCTATGGCAGCACATCGGAGCCATGTGTCGAAAATGCTGCTTGTTTGTCGATGTCTGGGTTGGTAATTCCATCCCGTCTTTATGGGGAACTCTTGGGCTATTCTCCGTTGGTCCCGGATGGTGCGTCGCAGGTTCCAAGCCCAAAGGGATAAATCTCTTTCAGTGCCAACCCCAAACGCTGCTTTTACATAGTCGGAAATCCCCAGCCGATAAGGGGCAGCCCAGCAGAATCCCCCATCTTGATTTTGATTGTTCAGAATCCCCTGAAGCGCACGTTCTAGTGCGTGGGTAATATCAGGCCTGCGATAGTCTAGGTTGTGGTAGGAGTTCACCAGGATGTCCACGGCGTCGAGGTCGTCACAAGATCCGCCACTTCTGGGCGGAGCGAATAATCCATCCATTTGCTGCAGACGGAGAGTACTGTCTACGATTTGTTCTCTGTATTGGATTGGCTGAGATAGTGCGTTATAGATCACGTATTCGTGATAGGCGCCACCCATCCCTGCGAAGTAGGCCGCGTGCTTGCCTTTACCCCAATAGCCGGATCTCGAGTTCTGATGCTGGTCCAGCCATTCGAACCACCAATTTAGCGCCGTTCTTGCCTCATGATTATTTCTTCTTTCCGATAAGAAGTATAGGAAGACCCCCACGAACATGACTTTGTTTCCGCAATGCCAAGGGTTGTACCAATCCAGACTCTCGAACCAGGAGAATAGCGTTTCCTTGTGAGTCCACTGCATAGCGAAGGAGAGATCGTGTAAGGGCTCAGCGCCCAAAGCGTCTAGTGCTGTGAGGCAGAACGTGGTGAGCTGCCAATCCATATGTTCTTGCGGACGTTGCTGGGAGTTGTTGGAGATCTGAGGATCTGAGAATAGGCCAGAGTCAGGACTTTGAAACTCCTGGAGATAGTGAACCCAGTCTGCCCTGTCCCGGTCCGATAAGTCGTCCAAGCGTCCGAAGAGATGGAGTAGGTGAGCCGCAAAGCATGAGTTGAAGACGGTTGCGTCTGACCCCGCGTCCATGCGATACCGCCACACAGGCGCTCCTGGTTCGCGCATTGTATCTGCCCAGTTGAGGACTCTCTGAGTCAGATTGTCCGCTTCTGGCGGGTTGGAGTTATTGGCAGTTGAAGGCGTGGTGGCGTTCACGGCTAGCGCACATCGAATCTCAATAGGTCAGGGATTTCTGAATAGGTGGAAGAGGCTCAGCGAGTGCGTCGGCGATTCGCCGTCCGGCTTTCCCGTCGCCGTACAGAGAGGAGCGATGGTACCTTCCGTGAGCCAGTTGGGTTTTTATGGCAGTAATGATATCTGGCGGTTTGGGTTGCACGTCGATGACATTGTCGCCGCGCTCTCGGCCGTGCTGTCGGGTACCTATATTGACAGCAGGGGTGCCAAGAAAACTTCCCTCGCGTATTGCAGCGCTCGAGTTACCCACCAAGCAAGCGCAGTTAGCTATTAGCCGCACAAAATCCTCGGGAGTGAAGTTCCGATAGAAATGGACGTAATCCGGTCGCGTCTGTTCCCGGAATCGTCGGAGACCCTTCGAGATCTCGTCTGAGCCCGCGTCCACGTTGGGCCAGAACCAGATCGTTGGAATCTTCAGACCCTTGATGGCTTCTAGTGTGGCGGCAATTTGATCAAAGGCGTGTTCATATTCTGTAGTAACTGGGTGTTGGAGCACTACCAGATAGGGCTGTGTGAGATCGACTTCCAAGCCGACACCACCATACTGATCGAGCAGACCGTCGGTATCCAAGGACGTGTTTGCGATTAGATCTATGCTTGGGCACCCGGTCAGTTTGACATGGGTGGGGTCTTCTCCCATCTGAATTAAACGTGAACGGCTTTGGTCCGTTGACACGAGGTGGAGTTGTGCCAACCGTGACACTGCGTTTCGAACCCCATCGTCGATTGAACCTGTCACCTCGCCACCTTGAGTGTGGGCTAAAGGTATGTTCATATAGCTGGCCGCTATGGCGGTGGCCATGGTCTCGTAACGATCTGCGATGGTGAGAACAACGTCGGGTTTTAGGTCCTGGAATTTTGAAGAGAGCTGGATGATTGCTAATCCGGTGGAAGCGGCCATCGTCTCCGGGCTTGTACCTTCGATCACTACGAGCACGGTGGCGTTCGGCTTGAACCCGTCCGATTCGATGACGTCAACGACGCTGCCATAGCGGTGGAGCAAGGCAGATGCCGCAACCACGAGTTGGAGGCGGAGACTGTCGTGGCCTTGGATGGCAGAGAGTAACGACTTGATTCGCGCGTAACTTGCCCTGCTGGTCACCACCACGCAAACGTTCTTCTGTGTCATTGGTAACTCTAGCGACCTATTTAAGGTCTTCCAATCGTAAAGGTTGATCGGAGCGGACAGGCTTTGTTAGTGTGAGCCCGAGGATACGATCGATCTGGTCGGGACGCAGTCCATCCCCGGGTTTTTTGAAGGCGATATTTTCTGAGCTGATCACTTCTCCGGCCGCCAGATCTTTGGCGGCGACAATGCTTTTAAAGAATGTCGAACGCAACGGTTCCATGAGTTGAGCGAAGGCGTCCTTGTCGACCGGGCTCGCTAATGCCTGCTCGACAAAGCGTACGCCCTCTACAAGCTTTTTCAGTTCAGAAGTCGTGACTGACGAGGAAACATCTGGGCCAAACATTTCACGTGACAGTGCTACGTGAACTTCTAGGAGATCTAACCCTAGTGCGGTAGCTGCGACTCCGGGGAAGATTGTTCCTGAATGGTCAGACAACCCGACGGGACAATCGTAGCGTGCCCGAAGCAAAGGGATCAGGTTCAGTCCCACCTGATCTGGGGTAGTAGGGTATGCCGATGTGGTTTGGAAAACAGCATGTTCGGCACCCAGAGCCTTGGCGTTACCGACCGCTGAGTCGATCTCCTCAAAGCTGGCCATTCCTGTCGATATTAGAAGAGGTGCGTCTGTAGATGCCATCAGTTCCAGCAACGGGCGGTTACCTACTTCCCCAGATGCGATCTTCCAGGCCGGCATACCGACTCGAATCAATAGCTCCACGGCTTTAGCCGAGAAAGCCGAACTAATCATTACGAGGTTGCGCTCCCGGGCGTGCTTGGCGAGCTCAACCCATTGTTCCTCGGTGAACTCCATGCGTCGCCAATAGTCGAGACGGGTTTCATCTTGGTAGGAGAACTTGACGCGCCACGGCTCCCTCTCCGTGCTCTCTTCTGAGGCGATATGGGTTTGAAATTTGATCGCGTCCGCTCCAGTGTTTGCCACAGCGTCCACGAAAGCGTGGGCCATCCCCAGACTTCCATCGTGGGACTGGGCCACCTCCCCAATTATGAAGACTGGGTGACCTATTCCGACCTTGCGATCGAGTATTGTGATGGTGTTATTTGGATCCAAATCTAGACCGCGTATACGTGTGGATCAAATGAGTCTATATGGTCCCGCACCCACTGACAGGTCTCTTCTAGGCCTTGCTCAAGTGTGTGATCCGGCTTCCATCCCACCAGCTCTAGGGCATGTGAAGGATCGCAGATCAACCTGTCGACCTCACTCCCAGCCGGTCGAACTCGCTGGGCGGACGTCTCGATTTTCGCGCGGTGTCCGACTAGGTTCATCAGGAGTTCAGCCAGTTCAGCGATAGACACACCTCTTCCCGAACCCAAATTGATCACTTCTCCAACAGCGCGATTTGAATTACCCACTGCGAGGAAGCCAGAAACCGTATCGGCCACGAAATTAAAGTCCCGAATTGGATGAATCGACCCGAGCTTGATTCGTTCACTGCGAGTCAGGAGTTGGCTGATTAATGTAGGGATCACCGCCCGAGCTGACTGGCGCGGCCCATAGGTATTGAAAGGGCGCACGATTGAAGCGGGAACCTCGAAGGATTTGTGAAAACTCATCACTAAGGCGTCGGCGCCGATCTTTGTGGCCGCATAAGGTGACTGAGCTTGCAATGGGTGATCCTCGTCGATAGGGACGTACTTGGCTGTTCCGTAGACTTCACTGGTTGATGTATGAACGATCCGTTCCACGCCAGTTTGACGGCAAGCATTTAAAATATTGAGTGTCCCATTGAGGTTGACGTTAACGTAACTCGAGGGTGACTCGTAGCTGTAGGGGATTCCGACAAGGCTTGCGAGATGGAAGATCGTGTCATGCCCGTCTATCATCCGCAACATCGCGCTTCCGTCTTGGACATCGCCCCGAACCATCTCCAGTCCCCCGGCGACCGCTGGATCAAGATCATCAAGCCACCCAGATGTCCCGAATGGGTTGTAGTGGGCCAGCCCGGTCACGGCGGCCCCACAATGTAGAAGAGCCTCGGTGAGATGGCTACCTATGAAGCCATCGGCTCCCGTGACGAGAACTTTCTTGCCGGTCCAATCGCTATTCACTTTTGGTGAAGGTTCCTAAAGGCCATGTTGAAAACTGGCGGCGCGCTTCTTCTAAGTCTGCCACGTTGTCGGCTGAAACTAAGTTCTCGAATACAGGGAAGGCAGCTACGGGAAGTCCGCGATTTAGCAACTCGCTGAAGAGGTCTGTCATGTTAAACGGCTTGTCACGAGGAATTATGTCTAAGACTTCCGCGTTCAACACGTATATGCCAGCGTTGCAGAGAAACGATGCGGAAGGTTTTTCCTGAATCTCCAAGAGGTGATGTTCGACAACCTTTAGTACACCGTAGGGGATGTCCACTCTGAATTCGTTAGCTGCGATTGTTGCGACGGCATTGTGTCTTCTGTGGTAATCGAGTAAGCGGCTAAAGTCTGATGTGGTCAGAACGTCTCCGTTTACGACCAGGAAAGGGCCGGTGGGGGCTTCGGGGAGTAAGGAGAGCGGGCCTGCCGTCCCCAAGGGCTCTGCTTCCCGTAGATAGCTGATCTCTGCTCCGAACCCCTCCCCATTGCCAAAGTGAGACTCGATCACCTCAGCCTTGTAGTTGACCGCTATATAAATTTGCCTAATGCCTGACCCAACAAGGTGGCGCACGATATTCTCGAGGATTGGTGCGTCGCCAACGGTGACCATCGGTTTCGGTAATTGCTCAGTTAAGGGCCTCAGCCGTTGACCTTCGCCGCCTGCCATGACCACTGCGAAGGCAAAAGATTGACCAGGTAGTGCGAACTCTTCTAGCGCCCGAACTCGTACTGGCCGTCCGTCCTCGTCGAGTATCGGGATATGGCGTATGCGATGGGTTGCCATGAGTTCTTTTACGCGCTCATCGGAGTCATCGAGTTGAGCCACCATAGGGTGAAGCGCCATGATCTCTCTTGAGTCAGCCTCCAGCTGGGTATTTTGGAGGAGTGCTCGACGGATGTCGCCGTCCGTCACGGTGCCCAATAATCGCCCATCATCGTCGATGATGAGGACGATGCCTTGGCGGTTCTCCTCGAGCAGGTTCATGGCTTCACGAACGCTGGCCGAGGACTTCAGGCAGAGATCCTTAATAGTCATGATTTAATAGGTCATCTTTTTTTGGACCAGACCGACGTCCAAGGAGATTGTCGCTAAGACCTCAGCAATTTTGGAGCCGGAATCACCTGCCCCGTAGGGGTTGTTTGCCCCTGCGCATTGTTTTCTCCACACTTCGTCATGTAAGGATCGCATTGTGGCGTCGAAAATTTCGTCCTCTTCATATTGTACGTCGATCACATTTTCGCCTCGCAGCCTGTTCCGTTCCCGACTCCCTATGTTCACGGCGGGACACCCGAACGCGGGTGTCTCCTTTATGCCGCTAGAAGAGTTTCCTACACATGCTCCAATGCCAACCCGGCCGCAGAGGTTCAATAGGCCATGGTAGTAATATCGGCCTAAGTTGGGGTGAACCTGTATGCCGTCGACCTTTCGTCGGCAGAACCCCTCGATCTCTGCGAGTATGTGCCTCCCTCCCGCGTCGTTATTCGGGTACGTGATGACGATCTGACAGTTGGTTGAGGCTAATCGCTCCAGTGCTCGAAGGGATGGCTGTATCTGAGACAGCGCCTGCTCAAATTCTGTCGTGACAGAGTGTTGAGTGAACACCACTACGGGTCTATTGCGGTCGAGCCCAAGTCGAGCTACCACTTCGTCTGGGCTCGCGAAATTGCCCTCCGCGACCAGATCTAGCATGGCGAGGCCTACATTCCAGACCCTCCAAGGCTCCTCCCCAAGCCCCAAAACTCGATTGCGAGAGTCTTCGTTTGAGGTGAAATGGAGGTGGGCGAGCTTGCTCATGGCGTGGCGCACTGAGTCATCGAGCGCGCCGCCTTCCGTTATATCACCGCCCTCGATATGTGCGGTAGGGATGTTCATCTGAGTTCCGGCCACCATAGCTGCGAAGCCTTCGTAACGATCTGCAGAGACGAGAAAAATATCAGGTTTCAGTTCGTCGAGAGCAGTACCAATCTCAGTGATGCCAGTACCTATGGCTTGGGCAGTTGCGGATAGGGTGTCTTGTTGGAGTTTGATACCCACCTCCCGGAAGACTTCAAACCCGTCGTTCTTGATCTCGGACAGCGTCTCCCCGAAGTCCGGGTCCAAGTGTGCTCCAGAGACGATGAGATAGTGATCAAGCGAGGGGTGTTTGGCGATCGCTCGGATGATCGGGAAAAGCTGCCCATACTCTGCTCGATTCCCAGTGAAGATTGCGATTGATCGCCGTCCAATGGGGGTGACCGATTCTGCGAGAGTTTTGTTAGCTGTCACGTATGCCCCAATTGTCGATGTCCTTAGGGTCTACCGCAACGTTGGCTGGAATGGGCCTAGAGGCGCGCTTGTTAAGTACACGATCTAGTTCTCGCCCGTGAATTGGGCCGGTGCCGGGTCTCTTGATCCAGGTATTGTCTAGTGTGAAGCGCTCACCCGTGCCGATTTCTTTTAACGTGACGACTGACGCAAATGCGAAATCTATTACAGGTTGCTCACCAGCAAGGGCGGCTTTCGACCCACCTTTTGATTTGAACACTGCCTTGGCTCCTTTGACGAGTTCGGCGAGGTCGGAAGGCTCGAGCGACATGGGGTTGTCTGGGCCAGGCCAGGAGCGACTTATTGTGAAGTGCTTTTCGATAATGCAAGCGCCCAGTGCGACAGCACCAAGAGGTGCGTAGATTCCGGGCGAGTGATCGCTGAATCCGATGGGAACGGCGAAGGCCTTAGCGAGTTCAGTTATGGCGTTGAGGCGCACGTCCTCGAAGGCGGTTGGATACATGGATGTGCAGTGCAACAGGGCCAATGGAATATTGTGACTGCGAATGAGGTCGACGGTCTGGGCTATGTCTTTAAGCCCGTTCATGCCCGTAGATACGATCATCGGCTTTCCCATTTTGGCGATATGCTCAATCAACGGAAGGGCGTTCAGTTCCCCAGAGCCGATCTTGAAAGCGGGGATATCCATGGCCGCGAGGCGGTCAGCCGCCTCACGGGAGAAGGGGGTGCACAAGTAAATAATGCCACTCTTCTCGCAGTAATTCTTGAGTGATCTTTCCTCAGCTTCCGTCAGTTCGCAACGCTTGATGATGTCCCACAGGGACTCGGTCGATATCCCTTCCGGCCTGATCACAGTGGGAATCATTTCCGCCTCAGTGATGTGGCACTGGAACTTGACGCAATCTGCTCCTGCCGCCACCGCGGCGTCTACTAGCTGGATGGCCTTATCGAACTCTCCTTCATGATTGATGCCAGCTTCGGCGACAATGAAAGGTAGGCAGTCTTCGCCGATACGTCTCCCGGCTATCTCTATGCTTACCAACTCGTGGTCCCTCTTCTTACCAGGCTGTCCATCCGCCGTCCACAACCAGGTTGGCCCCTGTCATGTAACGGGATGCTTCACTGCAGAGAAGTAAGATAGCCCCTTGGTAGTCTTCCCAGGAGGCCATTCGCTTGAGAGGAGTGCGGTCCGAGTAAGCTTTAACAAAGGTCTCACTTTGCCCATCTTCAATACCTCCAGGTGTTAGCATGTTGATTCGTATGCCCTTTGAGCCCCACAGTGCGGCGAGGTGGCGTACGAGGCCGAGCAGTCCGGCTTTGGAAGCTGAATAAGCCGCTGGAGTGCTGAGAGGCTCGGAGGTGTTATATGGGTTATCGCCGCCTTTGCCTTGATAAATACGCTGGTCAGGGCCGACCATTCCGTAGACCGATCCGGTGAGGACCACCGACCCACCTCGACCGAGCCGCTTTGCGGCTTCGCGGCATAGGATAAACGCTCCCGTTAGATTTGCTCCAAGAACCATTTCCCATGTGGGTTTGTCATACGTTTCGAATGATGCGTAGTAATTCTCGGGCTTGTTCATCACATTATGGATAAGGGAATCCACCCGTCCCGAGTGTGCCTGGACCTGATCGAATAGCTGCTTGATGTCTGCCTCGGATGCCACGTCACATCCGACGCCAAGTGCGTCGATACCCATGTCTTTTACGGTTGTTGCAGCATGCTCAGCCCGTTCGCGATTGAGGTCTGCCAAAGCCACAGTTGCACCTGCCGACCCAAGCGCTATAGCGAAGGATTGGGAAAGTTTCCCAGCTCCGCCGGTGATAATCACTGTCCGTCCTGTCATGTCGAACATGGAGTTTGGAGTTTTAAGTTGCGGGCTCACAGACTAAGTCCCCTTTCGGGTCGCTAAGAGGCACTCAAGAACTTGAAAATCAAGCTCTGTATCTAAATCACTTGAACGCTCTTCAGGGATTACGTATAGCTTAGTTTGAGGCGGGAGTCTGCTCTGTTGAGTGATCGCGCGTCTTGTGTATACCCAGACAGATGTGTCGAGGTCGTAGACATCGGGGGCATCCTGCCGGCGCCCAATAGGATCCTTTGGCAGCATTGCGAGGCGCGCATACCCTTCTTCTTCGACAACCATGTTGAAGTGAGGGCTGCGGCGTGCGGGCCTGCATGAAATGACAGCGTCACAACCACCCTCGTTGATAATTGATATGCAGGACTCGACGTCCTGGGGTGTCCTCAACGGGCTTGTCGGATGGAGGAGGACTACTAGGTTCACCGGCAAGCCGTATTCAACCTCGCAAGCGCTAACAGCATGTTCAAGAACTGGCATCATCGGGGAGGTGTCGGTGGCTAGGTGCGATGGTCTCATGAATGGAACCTCTGCGCCTGATGACTTTGCTATCTTGGCAATTTCTGGGCTGTCTGTTGATACAACCACGCGGTCGACCGAGGGGCTCGTCAGCCCGCAGTAGATGGAGTGGACTAGTAACGGTTCTCCTTGGAACGGGCGCAGGTTCTTCCCTGGAACTCCTTTGGATCCACCTCTTGCAGGGATGATGGCTAAGGTCAGGCCTGTGCTCATGCGAGTGCAACCACGGGCCGACTGCGTGCTGATTCACGAGCCGCAAATGCGACATGCATTGCGTGTATCGCGTCGTCTAGAGGCACTGCGGGACGGGCATTCCCTTGAACAGACTTGAGGAAGTTAGCCATCTGATCGGAAAACAACTGATTCCTCTCGTACCCTGTCACTCCCAACTCCTTAGGTATGCTTCCCGGAATATCATGGAGGGTCAGACGTCTTTCGTCATCGACCCAGTCGATCGACCCGGATTGCCCGACTATCTGACATCTACGGTCGTATTTCGGCCGTAGATAGTCCATATGTGCTTGGGCAAGCACGCCATTCTTGAATTTCAGCGTGACTTCAGCCACATCTTCACCTGAAATCTCGAGATCCGACAACTTGACTAAGGTCGCCGAGACCTCAGCGACCCGTCCGAACCACCAGATCAAGTAGTCGAATTCATGGATGAGGTCAAGGACCACACCGCCACCTTGGTCCACATTCGCACTGTACGATTCTCGGTAGTCCCCATGCCGCCAACTCGGAAGATATTGCCCAACCGACAACTGTATGAAATAGGGTTGTCCGATCTTGGATTCCGTCAGAAGATTTTTAATAGCCTTCAGGTTAGGGTCGAATCTGAGCATGCACCCGGTCTCGACGACCAGAGACTTCTCGGATGTCATTGTTTCAAGGTCCCGCAACCGAGTTAGGTTATGAGATAAAGGTTTTTCAATGTAAAGATGGATCCCACGACGGGCGGCGTCGCAGGCTACCTGAAGGTGTTGATCTGGTCGGTTGGCGATCACGACTGCGTCCGGGGACGAGTCAAACGCTTCTTCTAGAGAATTATGTACAGGTACTCCAAATTCTGTGCGTAGTTCCTCGGCGAGGTGTCGTCGGTAGCGAAAGACCGATACCTCAACCCCCAGTTGGGCTAAGTTTTGGATGTGGCGGCGGCCAGCAGATCCCGCGCCGACGACTAGAATCTTCACACCTTCACCCGATACTCCGTCGGCGATCGGTGCCGAGGAGCAGTTCATGTCTATCGATTATGACATCCAGGACGAGGCCCTTGCCATTATTCAGTACCGTAACCCAGGGGATTTGGAGGCTCAGCCTTTGGCCGGCGCATGCGCTAGCGGAAGTCCCTTGACTCCGGCGGCGTAGGGATATAGTGCATCGGTTTCACGTCTTGTGCCACGATGTTCAGCGTACCTTCTCGTCGAGAAATGATTCCACTCACCAGAAGGAAAGGCGCTTTAAGATCGTTGCGCATGCGTGCGTAGTTCTTGGGCCACACTAGAGTGGGGATGTGGCCGAATTCGTCCTCTAGGGTGATGAATACGGTGTTTCCCAAGGGGCGCTGGCGTCGAATAACTAGGCCGGCCACGGTGAGACGTTTGCCATCGGGTAGAGTCGAGATTTCGTTGCTTGGAGTAATGTCTTGACCTAAGTTCTGACGCACGTAGGCCATTATGTGACTGCGTGGATGCATGCCTAGCATCTGGTATTCGCGGGCCATCTTGTCGAAGAGGCTAGCCTTTGGTAACGGAGTTAGGTCTTGCTTAATGGGTAGCCCAAGCGCCAGCTGTTGCCCGGCGGGATGGTAGCGCAGGCCCGCCTCCCACCTGGCTTGGCGGCGATCATCGCATAGACTATCCAATGCACCCGCATCGTTTAGATTTTCAACCCCTTGCTGAAATAGCCCCGAGCGTTTCTTGAAGTCGTCTAAGTCTGAAAAGGGGCGCTGGGCTCGGCCTGTAACGATTGTCTTGGCGGACGTGGTGCCGATGGCTTTGACGTAGGTGAGGCCGAGTCGAATGGTGTTATTTGCTTCGAGGGTGCACTTAGAGTCGCTCATGTTCACGTCTGGGTTGAGGATCTTGACCCCGTGACGCTTGGCGTCTTCCTTAAGAGTCTCGGGGCTGTAGAAGCCCATGGGCTGTTGATTGAAGAGACCCAAGAAGAATTCTCTGGGGTAGTAATGCTTTAGCCATGCGCTCTGATAGGCAGTGACGCCGAAGGCGAAGGCGTGGGATTCCGGGAACATGTAGTGGCCATTGAATTTACTGAAGATTTTCAGAGCAGTCTTGGCATCGACCCCCTTGGCCTGGGCGCCTTCGATGAACTGTCGGCACCATTGCTGGATATGACGATTGTTGTGACGAATGGTGAAAGCACGGCGCATGCGATCGGCCTCACTAGCCCTGAAACCGCCGATCTGCATAGCCAGATGGTTGATCTGGTCTTGGAAAAGGATGATGCCCCACGTTCTCTCCAGTACCGGTTTTTCGAGCGGGTGGTCGTACTCCAGCTTCTCTAGGCCTGCCCTGCGAAGAATGTAGCGGTGCACGCCTTGATTCGCTCCGACTCCAGGACGTACGGCGGCTATTTCGTGGGCCATGTCCAAGAGGTTTCTGGGCTTGATTCGGCTGATCGTTTGCATTTGTGCCGCCGATTCGACCTGGAAGACGCCGATCGTATCTGCCTTGTGCAGGTTGTTGTAGACTGCCATATCCTCGAAATCGATGCGGGTGAGATCGACGAACTCTCCTGTCTGTGCTCCGATTGCTCGCACGGTGTCTTGCATCTGGGAGAGCGCACCGAGGCTAAGGAAATCAATCTTCACGAAGTGGGCGTAATCGATGGAGTGCTTGTCCCACTGCATGACGAAGCGCCCATCCACGGCACTGGGTTGGACTGGGACGATCTCGGTGAGCGGACCCGAGCCAATTACCATGCCGCCGGGATGCTGGGCGAGTTGGCGGGGGAACCCCTCCAGTTCTCCGGTCAGCTTGATGAGATGATTCCAGAGTGGAGCACCGACCTTGTCGTTGAATTCGGGCAGTTCCAGCATGTGTTCACGCAGGGATAGCTCATCGTGTTCATCGATGAGCTTTGCGAGCTTGTTGATCTGATCTGGCGGTAACCCCAAGGCTTTGCCAAGATCTCGGATGGCCCCCCGCGTGCGATAGGTTGGGATCATTCCAGTGAGGACGGCTCGTTCTGGACCGTACTTTTGGTGCACTCGGAGAATCAATTCCTCTCGAATATTGCGGGGGAAATCCAGGTCTATATCTGGAGCCCCTTCCAGATGGTCATTGGGAAGGAAGCGTTCCAACGATAGGTCGTGCTCGAGGGGGTCGATGTGGGAGATTCCGATGAGATAGCCGATGAGCATGGAAACCGACGATCCGCGGCCACGTCCTGGTGGATTTACCTCTAGGGGGTCCTCAGGCCCGGCAAGGCCGAGATCAATCGCAACTTCCTGGGCGATCTTCGCGATGTCATGGTAGATAAGGAAGAATCCTGCGAGGGCATGCTTTCTGATAAGGCGAAATTCCGTCTGGCTCCGGTCCCGGACCTTCCGAGGTAACATATCCCCGTAGCGTCGGTTGGCAGCCTGGTAACAGAGTTGCTCGAGGTACGTCTGGGTCGTGTGACCTTTGGGCACAGGATGGTCTGGGAACTGATAACCCAGGTGCTGCGATAGATCGAAGTTGGCGCATCGGTTGGCGATCAACCCAGCGTTTCTAATCGCCTCTGGATAGTCTGGAAGCCGATCTGCTATTTCTTGAGGCGACTTCAGGAAGAAATCGCTGTTGGGGCGTCGTTCACGGTGGCACTCTTCAAGAGACACGTTGTTTCTTATGGCGACGAGGCAATCTTGTAGCCTATGACGATCTCTTATGTGGTAATGGACGTTTCCCGTTGCCACGATGTTGACACTGAGATTCTCGGCCAAGTCGGCGAGGTGACGATTACGCGATGTATCACCGTGGGCATAGTGGTGCTGGATCTCGAGGAAATAGTTCCCGGTGCCAAAGAGATCGCGATAGCGGTGCGCGACCATCGACGCCTGACGGAATTTGCCGGCGTCGATGAGAGCGGGGACTTCTCCATGCTTGCACCCCGAGAGGGCAATGAGGCCTACGATATGTCCTTCGAGCTTGGCCGGATCCAAAGCTGGGGCGCGGCGGTCATGTAAATGTGCCTGAGAGACGAGCCAGCAGAGGTTGGCGTAGCCCTGGCGAGTTTTGGCCAACAGAGTGAGGTGATGGCCACCGACGATTGTGACCTCGCAGCCGATGACGGGGTGGATGCCGAAGTCACGGCAGGTCTGGGCAAAGACCATCGCTGCGCAGAGGTTGTCGTGGTCCGTGATGGCCAGTGCCTCATATCCGATTTCGTGCGCACGGCCGACCAGCTCATCTATGGACGAGGCTCCTTCCTGGAAGGAATAATTCGAATGCAGGTGGAGCTCGGTGTACATAGCGGTAAACCCGAAATCCCCCGAGTTTTCTCCGGGGGTTAAAGCTGCTGCTGGTACCACACTCCAGTCAGTAGGTTCTTAAAGAAAACCAGTGATACGCTGTTCTCTAGAACAGCTTGTATATAGATTCGAGAGATGGGCTGCTTCCGCCACCATTCGTCGTCGATGCGCCACGTGTCCTCGACCCGGCTGACGGTAATCCAGTGTCGACCCGAACGAATGGCCGAAGGCTTGCCGCGCTTGTCTTCGCACCCCTCCGCGGGTTGGGGCACATTGAGGGGTCGAAGGTCGTCCAGCCCCAGACTGCTGGTGCGTCTGGTCGCTGTGGCTACCCTCTGTAAGGAACAAGGACTCGTCGACGCTCGGGGATTCGCGACCAAGGCTCAACCTCCCGAATCTGATAAAGGACAGGCTTCGGGCCTAGCTTGGCACGGAGCTGGCGTATTGCGTTGTCGATCTGGGCTTGTCGACGGAGATCCCCGAAGAGGCTTTCTTGTCGGGCCGATTCCCCGGTGAGATGGGAAAAGGTTGCGGAGAGGGTCTCCAATGGGCCAGGGAGCGAAGATACTCGCGCCAAGTTCCTCTGTAGTGCGAGCAGGGCACGGTTCTTGTCACCGACAGGCTCGCGAAAAGCCACGCGCCGAGTCCATGTGAGTCCGTTGTGCACCTGGGCCTCCAGATGGACGACCCGGGCATACCGACCACGAAGACGTGGGTCATTAAAGGCTTTGACGAGGAGTCCCTCCAGTGCGCTCACAATGGTTGGCATCCAGACGGTTGGGGATACAAAACTTATCTCTTGGGTGATGACGATGTCGTGCGATCGTGGATTAAGAGGGGTGTTGTCCTCACCGTTTGCGAGGTGCCATAGGCGCGCGCCCTCTTTCCCAAACGCTCCTTGCATGGCGTTGAAGGAGAGAGTGGCGACGTCGCCTAGAGAATGCAGTCCGAAGGACTCCAGGCGCTCCTTGATTTCCCAGGATGTAGGGAGGAGCGTGATGGGCAAGGGCCTTAGGAATGAACCGATGTGCTCGGGTGCGCGACGGGCTCTGCCGTCTGCGGCACTTAGGGCGACGGTGTAGGCGGGAAACTTCCCATTGGCCACGCCCACCCGTGGATGGTACGCGACATGTATGCTATCGAGGATGGTGGCAAGGAGATGCTCCTCGCCGCCATGAAGCCGATCCAGTCCATGCAGATCGATGTAGGCTAGTCCGAAATCGGCGTCCTCTACGATAGGGCTTCGCTGCTCGAGGGAGTCGAGGATTCGGTCCCACGCACTGCGATAGGCGGATTGATCGGCCTCGAAGATCTTGGCTTGTGGGCATCGTGCTAACGCTTGGTCCAACCGCATACCGGGATGGATGTCTCGAGCGTTCGGCGACTGGTCGAGCACGGTCTTCTTCGGCCCCGACCGATCGATGATGAGCAGGGGGGTTCCTCGAAGGTGGGGCTGTCGAAGAAGCTCGACCTGGAGAAGGAAATGATCAATGTGGACGCATGCAATTGGCATTACTTGATTTCCCACGGAAACCTAACAATACGAACGTATGTCCTAATTTAGCAAGTAGCTAGTGGCAAACTTGACCGGTTACTCCAGGCCCGACTAGAGTGAGCCCGCTCCTTCCTCCTACCTGCCACCCATGCCCGTCACCACCATCACCTCCAGCGCTCAGCGTGCGAGGAGGCTGTACTACGGTTGGGTCATCGTCGCGGTCATCTCCATGATTGGCGTCGTTCAGGCGGGGCAGTTCAATACCACCGTTGGCGTCTTCGTCAAACCTGTGACAGAGGAGTTTGGTTGGAGCCGCTCTATGTTCATCGGTGCAATTAGCCTGGGGACTCTGACCGGTGGTCTTTTGGCTCCACTGAGCGGTTTGCTGCTCGACCGACTAGGAGGACGCTGGGTGATTTCCCTTGGCCTGCTACTTCTCGGAGGCTCGCTGATCCTGCTTTCTTTTGTGAATAATGTGTGGCAGTTCTACATTGCCATGATCGTTGGTCGGGCTGGGTTGCAGGGAGCCACGACTCTTTCACTGGGTGTCGTTGTTAGCAAATGGTTTGTTCGTAAACGTGGGCGTGCTATGGCGGTGGCAGAGGTAGGCCAAAGGGCCGGAAGTGGGCTTGTCCCGCTCTTCGCTCAGGCAATCGTGAGCACTGCTGGCTGGCGCACCGCGGCTTGGTCAACCGGGGTGTTAACTTGGGTGCTGGGTTTGCTTCCAGCCCTCCTCTTTCTTCGTCGGCAGCCTGAAGACCTCGGGCTGAACCCAGATGGAGATTCTGATGCCGAAGTCGCCGATGTCTCTGACATGGCGATGGAGCACCGCTATGAGGACTCGGGGATCACCTTGAGAGATGCTCTGAGAACGTCCACGTTTTGGCTTCTGGCGGTGGCGGTCGCATCGATGTTCATTGTGATGAGTGGAGTTAGCCTAAATCTGATTCCTTACCTCAGCGACCAGGGCCTCTCCGACGGTGCCGCGGTCTCTGTTCTGACGGTTTATGCTGTTCTCGCAGGCTTCTCGGCCATCGGCGCAGGGCTGCTTGCTGAGCATGTCCAGGTGACGAGACTTCTGCAAGCGGCCTACGTGACACTGGCTTTGGCTACCTTGTTGTTAGTCATCGTCGATTCGACGCCGCTTGGCGTACTCTATGGTGCTGCGGCGGGACTCGCCTTCGGTACGATCTCAACGTCGTTTCAGCTTGTGCTGCCGGCGTTTTTTGGCCGAAGATATCTAGGCTCGATCAGGGGTTTCATGCAGACCCTCAACATGGTGGCGGTCGCGGCAGGCCCTTTCCTGATGGCTGCTGTCTTTGATGCCACGGGACGCTATAGCGAGATACTGTTTGTTTTCGCCGGGCTGCTCATGGGAGGAGTCATGATGCTCGCCCTAACGCCCAAGCCGAGGTCAGCAGCAACCCCAGTTCAGTAAGTGACTGGCCCCGCGGCTACGACTCTACCCGGTCGATCCGATAGCGGAGATTGCCTGCGGGAGCCTTCACGGTGACTATCTGTCCGGCGGGTTTCCCAAGGAACGCTTTGCCTGCGGGCGATTGGACTGAGATTCGCCCCTGGCGGGAGTCGACTTCCGAAGGGTCAACCAGGATGTAGGTCAACTCTTCGTCATGGGTCATGTCAGTCACGGAGACTTTGCTGCCGAGGCTGGCCTTACCCGAGGCTTTGGCTTGCTTACCGTTGTCTCCGATAACCTCAGCATGCTCGAGAATATGCTCTAGCTCTCGGATACGGGATTCGAGATGGGCCTGCTTGTCGCGCGCGGCGTCTAGCGGGGCGTTCTCTCGGAAGTCCTTGTCCGCCATTGCCTTCTTGATGTCGTCGGTGATAGCCACACGCTGTGATCTGAGATCCTCCACTTCGGACATTGCCTTGGCGTGCCCCTCTTTAGTCATCTTTGGGCCATCGGCTTGGTTAGCGGCGGCAACGGTCCGAGCGATGACCTTGAGCTTGGAGGAAGCTCGTTTGACTTTGAGGTGGGGGGCGAGGTTAAAAGTAGAGTGCCCTTCAGCGTGCACATAGCTCAGAAACTCTTTGACAGGGGCCAGGGTCTTGATCGAATCCGCGGAGCGGTTTGCACAGTACTCCTCAATGTTGTGAGGAGTGATCTCCGAGATTCGCCGTTCACGTCCGGACCATCTGACGAACCTCTGCAACTCCTGCTGTTGCGCTACCGATGGCCCCTTACTCGCGGAGGAGATGAAAACGGTGACGGCATCCCCGAGGGCCAATGTGCTGGAAGGGGACATACGAAAACCTCCATGAGAGAACAGGGCTGCGAGAGATGAACGTCTTCATGATAGCACAGAGAAGCAGGCCGGAGCCGGACGGTTCCGACCCATTGTTTCTGCTGTAATGGCCTTAGTCTTTGGATGGGGCACAACAGGTTCAGAAGGCCCATTTTGGCCTAATCCGATAGTGAATGAAACAACGCTGAGGTCGCGACAGTCTCGCTTCCTGTTCATCCTACTGCGGTAGTTGCTATCTTTTATGCGGTGTTTCGCGCACCCACAAGCGGTACCAAAGTCGACATCACGCAAATAATAGTCTCCACTTGCCACGGTGAGATGATGCGCATAAAAGTCGATGCTTCATTGCTTGATGAGTTCGCCAAAGCGCCGCATGCACCGGGACTAGACACACCCCAACGCGCCGAGTTTGGCGAAGGGAACCCCGAGCTTCCCGTTAGACCACGGCTGGATCGGTTGCGCCCTACCTTATGAGAGCCTCGGTGTCCGTTGCTTTGGGCCGGATAACGATCCATCCAACCTAGCTTGTTGCATTGCTGCATCACTATTGACCTGACCATCTACTTCCATAGAATGATAAAAGTCTACTGCTGCTTGAGCCTGTTTATTAGTTAATCCTGATGCGTGTGCCTGATCTAAAAATTCTTTGATCTTTTCTTGCTGATAATTAGATTCGGGTATATTTAATTCGTATTTATCAGGAGTTTCTGGTCTACCAATTTGATTATAAAATGAATTAATATCTTCTTCGGTAGCATCTTCGGCAGGCAATTTAACTCTTGAACCTACCATTTTTTGTAGTTCTAAATACGAATTGCCCAAAGCTCCGACATCTTTAAACTTAGATAGCGTATCGTTATCTCTTAAATCTTCGGGCAAATGTTGCGTTTGCCAAGTATCAGATACCTCTGGTTCAGTATTAATGAGATTATCGCTATTAACGGTCTCTATTTCTGACATTGTAGCTCCTTTAGTTGGTCGCAAGCTATTTTAGCTTTAGCGAAATATTCTTGTTTTGTCATATTCTGACTGTGTACCATATTGAACATCCTTCTTGTATCACACACAAATGGGCGAGAATCATAAATCGAACAAAGATTTTCAGCCGTAATATACGGACATCCAATCGCTCGACAACACGCCCCACATTGGTTGCAATCAAAATCCCAATCATCAGAGTTGTACTTCTTCTTGTTGGGTTGGTTGATTGTCTCGATGTTTGTAAGCATGAATTTGTGCTTTTAATCCTAAAACTAAACCTCTACCACCTTCGTTAAAATAAGTTGT
>CAZUGG010000216.1:0-4469 GCA_964619905.1 uncultured Dehalococcoidia bacterium | reverse complement strand
GATTGGGTCGGCATCCGGCGAGCTCCTGCATCGCCAATTCATATTGCTCTCTGTTTGGTGCCTTTCCATGGAAGTCAGCATTACCCTCCATGAAGCTCACCCCTTTTCCTTTGGTAGTATCGGCGACGATTGCGGCTGGGCCAGGGTGTGATACCGCATTTTCTAGGGCTGCGACGACAGACGACATGTTGTGGCCATCTATCACCTGAGTCTCCCAGCCAAAGGCTGCCCACTTATCCTCGATGGGCTCCAGGTCGAGGACCTCTTTTGTAGCGCGGTCATTTTGAATACCGTTCCGGTCCACGAGAGCCACGATGTTATCTAGGCCGTAGTGCTTTGCTGCCATGGCTGCTTCCCAGACTTGTCCTTCGTCCAGCTCTCCATCACCGAGCATGACGAAAGTTAGGGCAGTACTTCCATCTAGGCGCAGGGCCAATGCGGTGCCGACACCGAAAGATAGTCCCTGCCCCAGTGAACCGGACGACATCTCTACACCAGGGGTCTTCACAGATGCGTGACCTTGGATCCGGCTATTGATCTGCCTGAAGGTTCGGAGCTCCTCGACTGGGAAGTATCCGCTTTGGGCGAGGGCTGCATACAACGCAGGGCAGCAATGCCCTTTGCTAAGAATAAATCGGTCGCGGTCGGGCCAGCGGGGATCCTCTGGGCGGTGACGCATTTTCCCGAAGTAGAGCGCCGTGACCATGTCGATAGCAGACAGAGACCCCCCGGGATGCCCGCTCTGCGCCGCATGCGTCATTTCGATGATGTGCCGACGCAGTACTCGGGCAGTGGCCTTGAGGTCGGGAATAGAAGGGCCGTTGGCTGAGCCGTTGGGTTCTAAAGAGGCGCGCTGGGCTTTTGGCAATGGAATCGAACGATTGGTTGGGGCGTTCTGTTGATCAGGGCGGCGTGATTATACGGTGCTCCGAAGAGGAGTGTCCATGGGTAATGATCTTGCGAGGAACCAGATGGCACTGAACTAACGTCCAAGACACCGAATTTCGAATCAGTTAGAATCCTGGAGACCGAATTCTGAAATGGTTATTTCCCGGGGAGTGGCCTGATGACCACCGCTGCCGATCGTTCAATGGAATACAAAGTTCTAGGTTCCCGGCCAGTTCGCCACGACGGCGTGGACAAGGTCACAGGGAAGGCGAAATACGGTGGGGACTACATCTCGCCGGATTTACTTCACGGCAAGATTTTGCGAAGTCCCCATGCCCACGCTTGGATAAAGAGGATAGACACCAGCAAAGCAGAGGCGTTGCGAGGTGTCCAGGCGGTGGTGACACATGCGGATTTTCCTGTTGCCGACGTAAGGGAGTCGGATCTACGTAAGACCCTCGGCAATGTCAGAATCCTTGCGGACAACGCCCTTGCGAACAAAAAAGCCCTGTATAAAGGCCATGCTATCGCAGCTGTTGCTGCTTCGAGTCAACACGTTGCCGAGCAGGCCATAGACCTGATTGAAGTTGACTACGAGGTGCTACCGGCGGTGCTCGATGTCCGAGAAGCCATGGATCCCGGCGCCGTTATTCTTCATGAGCAGCTTACCGAACAGGATGAGAAGCAGCTTGGCGTTGGTAAGCCCACCAACATAGCCCAGCGGCTTCATTTCGGGGGTGGTGACTTGGAGCGCGGCTTCAAAGACGCTGATGTTACTGTCGATCGAGAGATGACCACTCGACCCGTGCACCAGGGATACATCGAGCTTCACAACAGTACGGCACAGTGGAATGCGGATGACAAGCTCACGATCTGGACTAGCACCCAAGGGGCTTTTGGCATTCGAACTCAGACTGCGGCCATTGTTGGCTTGCCTGAGTCTTCAGTGAAGGTGGTTCCGATGGAGATAGGAGGCGGTTTTGGGGGCAAGATAAACACCTACTTTGATGCCGTCGCCGCCATACTATCGAAGAAGAGTGGCCAGCCTGTGAAGATCATCATGGGTCGACGAGAGGAGTTCGAAGCCTCTGGCCCGACCTCCGGTTCGCATATGCGTTGCAAGATTGGCGCAACGAAGGATGGGACTCTAACCGCGATTGATCTGTACATGGCCTTCGAGGCCGGTGCTTACACGGGCTCCACGGATGGTGCCGGCTGCATGTGTGCGATCGCCCCATATCGTGTCGAGAATTTCAGCATCGACGGCCTTGATGTTGTGGTCAACAAACCGAGAGTGGCCGCCTATCGTGCTCCTGGAGCTCCTCAAGGTGCCTACGCTGTTGAGACGGTGATTGATGACTTGGCGGAAAAACTGGGTATGGATCCCATGGACCTGCGGCTGAAGAACGTTTCTAAGGAAGGCGATCGTCAGGTCACCGGCGTGCCCTTCCCAGCTATTGGAGCTGAGACCGTAGAATTGGCGATTAAGAACCATCCGCACTACCAATCCCCCAAAGGGCCTAATCAAGGCCGTGGCGTCGCGTTGGGGTTCTGGTTCAATGCAGGCATGCAGTCTTCTGCTTCGATGAGCGTCAACGTTGATGGGACGGTAAACCTTGTGACAGGCTCAGTTGACATCGGGGGATCCCGCGCTGCAGTCGCGATGCAGGCCGCCGAAGTCCTCGGTCTCTGCGCCGATGAAGTTCATCCCTCCGTCGCCGACACCGATTCCATTGGTTTCACTGGAGTCACCGGTGGAAGCCGCACTGCTTTTTCGACTGGGATCGCAGCAGTCCGAGCTGCGGAAATGATCAAAGAACAGATGATAGCTAGGGTGGCTCGTCTCTGGGAGACTCAGCCTGAAGATATCGACTACGTCGACGGAACTTTTAGCGCGAAGAAGAACCCCGGTGACGAACTAACGTTTAAGGAAGTTGCCGCGAAGATGAACGCCACTGGAGGTCCGATCTTGGCTTCGGCAAGTTCGAACCCGACTGCTGTAGGCCCCTCGTTCGCTGGAATGCTCGTCGACGTTACCGTTGATCCCGAGACGGGGAAGGTCGACTTCGACCGAGTCACGGCGTTTCAGGATGTAGGGCAGGCTGCCCATCCGAGCTACGTCGAGGGGCAGATGCAAGGGGGCTCGGTCCAGGGGCTTGGATGGGCAGTCAACGAAGAATATTTCTACGACGACTCCGGTGCCATGACGAACGCAAGCTTCCTCGACTATAGGATGCCTACCAGTTACGACCTCCCTGAAGTGGAGACGGTTTTCGCGAATGTCCCTAATCCCGGTCATCCCTTTGGCCTACGAGGTGTGGGTGAAGTCTCCATCGTGCCGCCGATGGCAGCGGTCGCCAACGCAATCAAAGACGCGACTGGCCAACGTCTGAGCAGACTGCCTATGAATCCAGGTGCGATTCTCGAAGCTTTGGCAAAGCTCGCGAGTTAGCTCCGAAGCGGTCTTTGCCACAAAACCAATTCCCCCGAAGTCTTTTTCGCACTGCGGGTTGGTCAGCTAGGGATTTATCGGCCACGCCAGATGGTGTAAGGATCGCCATCTAGTCCATAGAGCCTCAACGGGCTCGTCGATCTCGGCGGCCAGAAGGGCTCTTGCCAGGCAAATAATTTTAAGAATGCAATGATCAGCAGTCCCGTTGTAAAGCCACCGATGTGGGCCCAATACGCCACCCCAGAGGTGACGGAAGAATCAAGGGCGAGGAAGCCGTTGAAGAATTGTAGGATGATCCAAAACCCAATGAGGTAAACTGCTGGCAGTACGATTGGGAAGAAAAATAGGAAAACGACAATAGAGCGCACTCGGTTGTACGGATAAAGTAAAAAGTAAGCACCCTGTACCCCAGCGATGGCCCCGCTTGCCCCAATCGTTGGTGTGACCGAGTCTAAGTTTGTAGCGATTTGGGCCCCGGCTGCGGCGACTCCGGTAACCAGGTAGAAGGCCAGGTACCACCAGTGGCCTAATTTTGCTTCGACGTTGTCTCCGAAGACCCAGAGGAAGATCATGTTTCCTGCGAAGTGCAAGACGCTGCCGTGCACAAACATCGATGTGACTAACGTCAGGTAGTTGGAACCAGGCGTCTGGATGCCGATTGGTCCGACGAACGGTACTGACAGGTGCGTTAGATCGAAATTGGAGTTGGTTAACTCCCGTGGAATCAGCCCCCATCGGTGGAAAAACTGGGCCTCTCCAAGGTTATCGAGACCAAGTTCGAAGAAAAAAACGATTGCCGAGATGGCGATTAGGGCGATGTTTACGTAGGGTAGTCGATTCCCTTGGGCGCTCTGGTCCGATATTGGGAACATGCGCTTTTTTTAGGTGCACGGAGTTTTTAGCCGCGAGGGAGTCCCAGGCCCCGCATGGCTATGGTATTCCGTTGGATCTCGGACGTTCCGGCGCCGATGGTTATCGCCCGCTGTCCTCGGTACAATTTCTGTACCTTGCCCCGCAGCACGTTGGTTGTGCTGTTGTGGGTGGGCTGACTCCAAAGGCCCAGCAGTTCCATTCCCAGCTGCGTCAAGCGTTGCGTTGTCTCAGCACCGAATATACGGCCCATGGATGA
>CAZUGG010000215.1:0-8130 GCA_964619905.1 uncultured Dehalococcoidia bacterium | reverse complement strand
AGTAGGGGCAGCGGAAGTTGCAGCGGTCGGTGACCGAAATTCGCAGGTCCCGCAGGGGCCGGCCCAAGGTGTCAGTGACACCAGCCGTTGGATCATTTTTATCTGGTGGGAGTGGTGGTGAGTTCAACGTGGACAAGCCACCCTTTATACTGGTCCATTATACCCAAGCGGCCTTGGATCTATGCTGCTGTTTGGAGAATCTCTGTGTCCGCAGAGCATCGTAACGTTAGTATGTCGAGGCGTCACTTTGATCGCCTGGCTCGCGAGTACGATTCATCTTTCATAGCGCATGTGCCGACCTATGCGGAGATGCACAACACTATCTTGGAGATGCTCGGGCTCGGTGGTCGTTATCCTGCGCATGTACTTGAGCTAGGGATAGGAACTGGAACTCTCACGGAGAAGCTACTCGACAGGTTTCCGAAAACACGGGTTACGGGGGTGGATATTTCACCCGCGATGTTGACCCAGGCTCGAGCCAAGCTTTCTTTCGCGGGGAACCGGGTGGAGCTCCGCGAGAGTGACATGTCCACGGCTGCACTTGGTTCAGGCTACGATGCTGTTGTGTCCGCAATTGCATTCCACCACGTTCCTCCGAGAAAGAAAGCGGCCCTATTTGCTGAACTCTATGGGGGATTGGACCCTGATGGAGTCATAGTCGTTGGAGACACGTTCAAGGCTACAACTTCTGAGATGGGTGAACTGTTCCGTCACCTAAAAGAGGAAAGGCTGATGGAGGAAGGGCTGTCGAAAGCCGACATCGTGGAACGCAGCCAGCGGGCTAAATATTCTGGGGGCAGCGCGACCCGCGTGCGAGACTACGAGCGTTGGCTCGCAAAGGCGGGGTTCATTTCCGTGGACTGTGTTTGGAAGCACTTCAACCTGGCTGTACTGTTTGGTCGGAAGCCTGGCGGTGCATAGCTCGTACGGCGGCAAACCTGACATCCTGTTCTGCCAAAAGGGCTCAGAGAAACTAGGAACCGATGCTAGAACCTGGCCGGGTTAAATGTGCTAACGACTCTGATAGATAGCAGAGTTGCAGATGACGCGTTCGGGGGGAAGGTTATCGCCTCATCTCGATGACCCGAAAAGACTCGCAAGGGCCTATACCGTTCGCCTTGCCTCGCTCCCGCGAGCCTTCTTTAAGGTGCTTGGTGATTTCCGCGGCGCGGTGCGCTGCTATCTGACTCTCGTGCTTTAGAAGCGCCTCGATTTTTAGATCTATGGTCTCCGAGATGTCGATGTGGGTGTCGGGTTCGTCCGAATGCCAGAAGTAAAGGAACTGTGTCTTGTGCGGCTCGAGACCTTCTTCTTGGTGGTCAGGGAAGTTCAAATGGTCTCGAGCCAACGGGAAAACGGCATCCATGGTGACCTGCCCCGTGATTCTATGGTCACGGTGTTGGTAGAAGGTTTTTTTTTGGGGGTCGGTAGTCATCACAACATCGGGCTTTATATTGCGGATGGCGCGGACCAATTTCTCCCTAAATCGAAGATTATCCTCCAATTCGGCGTCGGGCTCACGGAGGAAGATCACATCCTTCCATCCGATCACCTCTGCTGCTGCCAACTGTTCCCGCTCCCGCATCGCTGCAAGCTTGGTCGAAGTCATTTTGCGGTCAGAGGAGCCCTTGTCGCCATTAGTAACCACGACAAGGGTGGCCGCGGCCCCCTCGCGAATCCAATTCAAGACTGTTCCGCCTACCCCCATCTCCGCATCGTCGGGATGGGGCGTGCAGACCAGGACTCTTTCAGGTACGTACGTCATGGAGTGTCCCTTGTGAATGAGGGGAGAGGTATATCAAATGAGGAGAAAGGCGCTCCGATTCTAGCACAGGCTTCTAGATTCTAAGGCCTTCACTTTTAGCGACATGGGTAACTACCTAAACCAAAGGATTTTTGTTCCGTCCAAAGGGCTGGACGTGGTTCCGCAAGAGGTGGGCCTTGGACACGAGGAAGTTCGCATCATCTCGGCGGATGGAACGGAGATCCATGGCTGGTTTTTCCCTCAACAAGGCCAGGGCACTTTCATTTTCTTCCACGGCAACGCGGGCAATGTTAGCTACTACCTCGACCTGATCCCACCTCTGCAAACAGGTCTTGGGCTGAGCATCCTGCTTTTCGACTATCGTGGATATGGTATGAGCGAAGGATCCCCGAACGAAAGGGGAGTTTACCTTGATGCCGCGGCAGCTGTTGATTGGGTGAAGCGGAGGACTGAGTCCAATCGAATTGTTTACTACGGCCTCTCGCTTGGTGCGGCTATTGCCATCGAGATGGCGCTAAAAGACCCTCCGGCAGCCCTGATAGTGGAAGCTGCTTTCACCTCGATTTCGGAGATGGCGGTCTTGTCTAGTCCAGTCGTCGGTTTCTTGGCTCGACCGTGGCTGCGGGGGCGCTTCGACAACATGTCCAAGGTCAGCTCGTTGGAGGTGCCTACCTTGTTTGTCCACGGGGATGATGATCAGGTAGTTCCCTTTGAACATAGTTTGCAACTCTACCGGGCGGCAGCTCGAGGTAGGGAGTTCTATGGGGTACCGGGCGCGGGCCACACGCAATCCATGTTCGTTGGTGAAGAACGATATCTCGGACGGCTAAGAAACTTTATCAAATGTGCCTTCAGTCAAGGTGGGTGAGGCAATCCGCTCTTGCACCGGGGGGAAAGACCTGGCCTATAATCTGGTGTTGGACCCTCGGCGCGGAGCTAGGGAGCGATGGGTGTTCTTATGGAACAGTACGTCAATGACGAGAACTCAGTATCTTCGGCTGACATCCACGTCTGTATCTTTCCCAATCTAGAAGACTTTATGGTTATTGATGTTCGTGACATACAGGTTCCTCACCTCCGCCTAGCATCTGCCAAAGAATTACTTTCTGAGGATTACCTCACCGAGCTCGAAAAGGAGTTTGGCGATCTCTTGCGTGCAGAGGGGCCTCCGTTCGTTAACATGATGCTTCTGGCGGCTCGGGTTCAGGCTGTGATTACTCAACGTGGGATGCATCGCCTTCTGGAGATGTTGTCAGAGGACGTGTCAGTAGGCGATCCGCCCCGCATAGCCCTCTTCGTTGCAACGGGTCCCATTTTGACGATGAGTGACGATGATCTCTCCTTGGCCTTTGATACATTTTTCCACAATGTTGTCTCGGGAGAGTTTGCTGCCAGGTGTGATGCGACCTTTAAGCGGTTACTGAAAATGGAGAAGGATCGTATTCAAGAGCAGCACAAAGACGAGTTGCGCCGAGCGGTCCGTGGTGAATCAGACCAGTTCTTCACACTCTGGCAGGACACCCCGCCAGGAGGCAACTTCAGCCCGTCCTGATTCTTTTATCATCACCTTGCCCTAAGCGTAGCTATGGACTCGAGGTGATATGTGTGGGGAAACATGTCCAGTGGTTGAACTCTCCTGAGTTCGTAAGCGTCTCTCGTCAGTTCCTTGAGGTCTCGTGCCAAGGTGGCCGGGTCGCATGAGACGTAGGCCAACTTAGGAGGGCGGCACTTCTCCAGAGCCTCGAGAGCAGCTGGATGGCAACCTGATCGTGGCGGGTCAAGGATCAATGCATCTGGAGTGCCGTCAAGTTGGGCAAGCACCTCCTCGGTTTTTCCTTCAATCAGGCGGACATTCGGTAACCCCGCAACGTTCTCACGGGCATCCTTGATCGCCGATGATGATTCCTCTACTGCGATGACCTCTCGGACAGTACCTGCTAGGAGGACGGCGAAGGTTCCCACTGCAGCGTAGGCGTCGACCAGCACATCGTCGCTAGAAAGTTCAAGGCTATTACCAACTAGGCCGACGAGTTTCTCTGCTTGACGCACGTTCACTTGGAAGAATGATGAAGCTGCGACTTGGAACCGGTGTCCCAGCATCTCTTCTTCGTAATGTGGCTGGCCTGAATCGGTCGTGACCTCGAGTGATTGCAATGATGGCTGAATTAGCCAATCCTTCGAATGAGGACCGTATCGGATTGAAAGTTGTGTTGTCTCCGAGACTTTACCCTGGAGTTCCTGAAGGATCTCGTTGATCCCGTTGTCCATGATCAGGCATTCATCGATACGGACGAAGCGGCGGGTGGTCCGATTCACGAAGCCCAGTTTGCCTTCGGGCCCTATGGTGAACCTGGCGTGATTGCGATATCCCCATGGCTCGTCACATGCACTGGGTTGCGCAACTGGAGGATCCTCGAATTCGCCTATGCGCTCCAGCTGCTCCCTAAGCAGCTGCGCTTTCATAGCGAGCTGATGTTCGTAAGATACGTGTTGCCACTGACACCCGGTACACTCTCCGTAGTAACGGCACCTAGGCTCCACCCGATGTGGAGATTCGTCCAGCAGGCCCTCGAGGCGTGCTTCCAGGAATCGTCGGCTCTTGCGCCATATGGTTGCCTTTACTCGTTCACCGGGGATGGTGTAAGGGACGAAAACGGGATCTTCTCCGTCCTTAGCTAGCCCCTCTCCCATGAAAGAGGGACCCTTGATGTCCAGTGCCAAGGTTCGTGGCTCGATTAGCTGGTATTTCTTACGCCGTTTTCCCATTTGAGTAGCTCAAGACCAGAACGGACGCGGGCCCGTTCAGCGTGATTCCGGGGGTATTTTACCCGGGAGAGTTTAATCGAATGTCCTATCCTCCTGCGAGTTGCGACCTGGTCAGGACAGATCAGCCGGATTCGGGTGCTCAAATTGCTGGGAGTTGCTCAGTGTTTCGTGGGTCTGGCTAACCTATCCGGACCGGTTCCTCTTCCGTTTCGGCTTCATAGGCCGCCCCCTTATGACGTGTCATAGCTAGGGCGACGGTGAGCGGCCCAAGTCGTCCCACGAACATGGCGAATATCAGCACGATTTTACCGCCGGTCGAGAGGTCCGGTGTTATGCCTGTCGAGAATCCCGTCGTAGTGAAAGCGGACACAGTCTCGAAAACGATGGGTATGAAATCAAAAGGCTCCAAAGCGGACATTACTAAGGTCAGAAAGAAGACCAACATTACGCCCAGGAAAATGATCGCGATGGCTCTGTGTACCTGGGTCTCGGGGATGACCTTGCCGAAAGCATGGACCCGTTGGTAACCCCGGAGATAGGAAAACGCTGTACAAAATAGTGTAGTGAAGGTATTGACCTTGATTCCGCCTGCCGTAGAACCCGACACTCCTCCAATGAACATTAGCGCAATGATGAGAATTAAGGTCTGAATGGTTAGTCCGCCGATGTCTACTGTCGAAAAGCCAGCCGTACGGGCGGAAGCTGATAGAAAGAACGAGTTCACCGCCTCGTTTCCTAGGGAGTCGTTACCGTGGGCGATTGAGGCTACAGTTTCGACGGACCCTATAGCTAGAGCACCTATGATCAATAATGCAAACGTGGACACAATCGCCATTTTGGAGTCTAGCGTCCAGGTCTTCCAGGATCTCCGAGTCAGGAGAACCGTGAGCATCGGCACTCCGAGGCCGCCGACAATGACCAGCCCCGAAATCGCTCCCAGCAGTATGTTGTCGGCCTGAAAAGCGGAAATGCCTCGCAGGCCCCCTTCCAAGTCAAAACCTGCATTATTGAATGCTGCAATTCCATAGAATGCAGATTCGAATAGTCCTTTGTCCGGAAAAGATGCCTCGAAACGGGAAAGGATCACAACCATTCCGATGGTTTCTACGAGGAGAGTGATTCCCAACACCCATCCTGCGAATATAAGGAAGTTCCGAGGACTAGCTCTTCCAAGGGTTTCGGTGACCATATCGTCGCCTAGATTCACTCTTCCCCTGACGAGGAGAAGGAGGAAGGCGCTCATTATCATGTACCCGACGCCCCCGATTTGGATAAGCGCCATGATGATGATGTCGCCGGATCGGCTCCAGGTGTCAGAAGTGTCAACTACTACTAGGCCTGTCGAACTTACAGCGGACGCGGCGGTGAAGAAGGCATCTATGGGAGAGGTAAAGTCGCCATCTGCGCTTGCGAATGGCAATAGGAGCAAAATGCCGCCAATTACTGTCAGGTAGATGAATCCGTAAACGATAATGTTGAAGAAAGGCACTTGGTTTCGTGCCATCGGGACCTGGAGAACGGAGTGCTGTTCTTCTGGGGGTCCGGTATCTTGGCCACGCCGCGGTCTTTGGCGCTTGCCGCCGTCGGGTGACCCCTTAGGTTCGGCCGGTTGCTTCATAAGAGCGGGTGAATGAGCTTGCCCGGGTTCTATTCGAAGCCACAGAAGGGCGGGCATTGGAGACAAGTAATTATAGACGGTTCTTTATGTCCAAGCCGGCAACTGGCGAATGGGATGGCCGAGTACACTCCCTGCTGGTGCTCAGCCATCATCGCCTGTTAAGCTGCCACGATGGCTTCGGGAATGAAAAGCCTTCCCGACTACTTGCGACCCGGCCTCGATCTAGTATTTGTCGGTATCAATCCAGGTATGTCATCCCTGGACGCCGGTCGATATTTTTTCAATCCTAGGAACCGCTTCTGGTCGGCCTTTAACGCCGCAGGGCTGACGGCTGAGCCCCTGAGCCCTGACAAAGACTTCAAGGCTCTTGTCTACGGGATTGGATTCACTGACTTGGCCAAACGAGCCACAAGACAGATGTCTGAGCTCCGAGCGGCTGACTTCAAGGAAGGGGCTAAGGTTCTGAGATCTAAACTCCTCGAGCATCAACCATTGGCCGTTTGTTTTAATGGCCTTACAGGTTACAAGAAATACTTACTTTATACGGGAGGGGATCACAGATCAGTGCAGTTGGGTAAACAAACGCAGTCGATTGGAGACTCATGTGTTTATGTAATACCTTCCACGAGTCCTGCAAATGCCGCGGTGAACCTCGAGCGTATTGTTGACGGGATGACTGATCTCAAAGGATTAGTCAGGTCATTGAAGAAGTCCGGATCGGACGAGTGAAGGAGGTTCGGGCCTTTGTTGCGATTGCGATGAATGACGCGATGCGAATCGCGCTTGATTCCATAAAAGAAAGTGTTCGACAGTCTATCGATCTCCCCTTCCGTTGGGTCAACACTGAACAGAGCCATCTGACGCTGAAGTTCCTTGGGGAGATGCCGGTGGGTCTTGTAAGCCCTGTTGAGCGGGCACTCCAGGTCGCAGGTCGCAGAAGCAGTCCGTTCACAATATGCACTGGCGAGATTGGGGGCTTTCCAAACCTAAGAAACCCGCGGGTCCTATGGGTCGGCTTGAAGGGTGACCTGGACGCTTTATTTGATGTTCAGCAGAGCATTGAAGAGCTACTCGCGCCGTTAGGGTTCCCAACGGCGGACCGGCCTTACAAGCCTCATTTGACGCTGGCTAGGATTAGGGATCGCATTCCAATGGACCAGACTCGGTGGCCTGTAGCTGAGATTCAGATACGGCGAGCAGAGCAGGAGGTTCAAGAAATTGTGCTGATGAAAAGCGAGTTACGACCCGAAGGTGTTCGCTATTCGCGACTGGGTGTTGTGAACCTGGAACGCGGGTTGTAAGCCCCTATCCCCTTCGCTATACTCGCACACCGCATAATCGCGAAAGGTGGGAGGTAGCGTTTGCATGGAGTTCCCTAAATGTCAGAAGTGCTCCTCGGGCGACTTGGTCCCGCTCTCCGATTTCGGGAGCCAGGGCGCAGCAATCCACTACAAGGCCTGGGTCTGTACTAACCCAGACTGCGGATACAATCTGAAGATTCGGAACGGAGACGTTTACCTGAACGAGCCTATCAGTAGCGGCATGGCCCACGCGGGAAGGTTTCGTTAAGGGTCCGATTCTTTCATAGTTGTTGGCTGGGAAGAGCGCTCTACGGGCGCTCTTCTTTCATGTGACTGAGTTGTCCAGACGGGGTTGTGCCTATAGGGTTGCTGAGGGACTGGCTGAGAGTCGCTGCGGGCAGACCGGAAAGCCTTTGGTTGGGCAATACCAGCGATTCTTGGAGAAGGTTTTTCTGAGTGACTTGTCTCAGCGAAAAGGCTTGACTTATTTTTGTAATAGTTTCAAACTTGGTTCTATTCTTCGCGTGCTGCTAAGTGCTTGTTCCTGAAAAGGGAAACCGGGCCAACCTTGGCTCTTCAGATGAGGCGCGGTCGAAGAACGCGTACATGTCATGTTCTCGGTCGCACCATAATTGCGGTGCACACGGGAGGCGAGCCAATGCAGGACCAAGTGTCAGATT
>CAZUGG010000214.1:0-8791 GCA_964619905.1 uncultured Dehalococcoidia bacterium | reverse complement strand
GAGTGGCGGATTAGCCGCGAAGGACCTTGCTAGCCCAAGAGAACGCCCCATCAAGACATCCTCGTCAACGACTTCACTCAAGATCCCCATCTTCCGCAATTCCTCGGCTTCGAACACCTCACCTGTGAACAGAATCTTTTTTACGTTCGGATCAGCAATCGCCCGGGGCAGCGTGAGTGGGTCCGCGCAATCCTCAACCAACCCTCGTTTGACGTGGACATCTCCCATGCGAGCGGCTGGCGTGCCGATCCTATAGTCACATAGCATGGCGTACTCGAAGCCCACCCCAATCGCCGGACCATTGATCGCACCAACGATTGGTTTATCCAACGTTAAAGCAATCTTCGGAGTCTCTAGTCCCCTGAGCCTCTTGGCCCAGCCGCGCATACCCTTGCCTGCTGACCGCTCTTTCAAATCAAGCCCAGAGCAAAATCCCCTGCCTGCACCCGTCAGAACCACAGCCCGGACCTCATTTTCCTCACCAGCCTGACGCAGCGCTCGATTGAGTTCTCTCCCCAAATTATCGGAGACGGCGTTCATTCGTTCGGGACGGTTCAAAGTTATGGTCGCCACATGGCGATGAATGTCGAATAAAACGTCAGCCATTTCACTTCCTACTTGCGTCAACCTGCTCTGATTCGCTGAACTCATCCATATCAAGTACACGGTAGGCAATCCCCACAACTCCGGGACCAGAGTGAGCCCCCATCACCGGCGTAAACTCCGTGATGAGCACCTCACGACAGTCAAATCGTTCCCTTATCTTCTCGGAAAAGCGCGTGGCCTCGCCCGGCGCGTCCGCATGCATGAGAATCGCTCGGATGGGCGCCCTTTCGGGGTTGGCATCCTCCATCATCAATAACATCCGTTCTATAGCCCTCGTTTTTGATCGCACTTGGGTAAGTCGCTCGACCTTGCCGTGGCGCGCCGTAAGCACTGGCTTGAAACCCACGCGGTCCCCCAGCCATGCCGCGACCGCAGGGACGTGCCCACCCTTTGCCAAATACTCTAAAGAATCGAGGACCGCATAAAAAAAGACCCCAGGAGCGAGCGCCGCAACGCGGGCTGCCACCTCATTTAGAGAGGCCCCCTGGGCCGCCAATTCGGCCGCCTCAAGTGATATCAACCCCTGCCCCGCGGCCACGGCAGGAGCTGTAACAGAGCGGATTTGCACCCCAGGAAGCCTTTCCTCTGCCATGATCACGGCTTGTTGTGAGGCATTGTGACTCGAGCTCAGATTGGAAGGGAGAGTAATGCAAAGCACCGATGACGCTCGTGTGCTCGCCGCCCTGAACGCCTCGAGATAGAGGCCGGGCGACGGTGCCGACGTAGTCGGCGGCCGTTTCGCCGCACGCAAAAGATCATAGAAAGCGCCCACCGGATCAACCCCGTCACGGTAGACCAGATCGTCAAAGGCAAGATCGTATGGCACGATTTCAATCCCATATGCCTTGGCGAGATGCCCAGCGATGCAAGACGAACTATCCGTGACAATGGCGACTTGTTGCATAGGATGTGAGCGCCCCATGATCGGATTCTACGCTCGTCCTGTTTCTATTGCGAGGTAGTGTTCCCAATGCTAAAGTGCGAGACGTTTTGCGCCTGGACGAGGCGCTATCGCTAAAGCGGGCGCTCTTTTGCGCCGCGCACCTCTCTAGGAGGAGCCACAGATGGGCGAATTTACCGACAAAACCTGCATCGTCGGCGTGGGCGAAACGCCCCACATGCGACCCTCGAACCGCACTACACTCTCCATGGCCATCGAGGCCGTCAAGAACGCCTGCGACGACGCAGGCATCAAGCCCCAAGATGTTGACGGTATAACCAGCTACAACGCAGCCGACTCTACCTCAGGCATGCATATAGCTTCGGCTCTGGGTATGCGACTCAACTACCAAGTCGACATCATGGGAGGCGGGTCAAGCACCGAAGCGCTAATCGCTCATGCCGTCGGGCTCGTTGTTGGCGGCTACTGCAATACAATGGTGATCTTCCGCTCAATGAACGGTCGTTCCGGCCGTCGCATGGGAGGTCAAGCCCCCGGTGGCCCCATGCCCCCCGTACCCATCAACCAACCCAACAGTTTTGAGCCCCTGTTTGGGTTCACCACCCCCGCGCAAAAGTTCGGCATCAGCTGCATGCGCTATATGCGAGATTACGGCCTCAAAAGCGAGCAGCTAGGGATGATTTCAGTGGCGCATCGCAAACATGCTTTGCTAAACCCTAAATCGATAATGAACAGCCCCATCACCATCGAGGACTACATGAATTCCCGGTGGGTCTCAAAACCATTCCACCTCTTAGATTGCTGCCTTGAGACGGACGTTGCCGCCGCTCTAATCATTACCAAGGCGGAGCGCGCCTGGGACCTAAAACAGCCTCCGGTCTTCATAATGGGTGGCACAGCCCGAACCATGGCCGACAACCCCGCCTGGAACTACAGCCGCGCCGTGATCCACGAAGTCGCAGCCTTCTACGGGCGCCAGCGTCTATTCGGAATGTCAGGCGTCACTCAGAAAGACATCGACCTCACATCTTCTTACGACGCTTTCACATTCACCACTCTTATCCAGCTCGAGGCATACGGCTTTGTGCCCCGCGGCGAGGCTGGCCCTTACGTCGCAGAAGGCAACCTCGAAATCGACCATCCTGGTGGGCGCCCTAATAATCTTTCGGGCGGCCACCTATCTGAGGGCTATACCCATGGCATCAGCATGGTCATCGAAAACGTACGCCAACTCCGCCATCGCGCCGACGACTCCTGTCCACGATGGAGGGAAGGCATCCACACCTATGACAGAACCAAAGGCTGCCGTCAGGTCGAGAAAGCCGAGATCGCTGCCTGCCTCGGGTGGGGTATGGAGACGATGTCTAGCTCAGCCATATTGAGAAAGGGGTAACCGGTATGACCACGGAAACCGGCTCTAGTCCCGGAGTACCTGATTACAACCGCATCCAGATCGTTCCCGATCAGGACATGGAAGAATGGTGGAATCTCACCAAGGAGAAGAAGTTCACACTTGCCCATTGCTCAGGTTGCAACCACAAATGGTTTCCTCCCTTTCCTGCTTGCAGCAAGTGCGGCTCCATGAAAATTGACTTCGTGGAGATCCAAGGTAAAGGTGAAATTTACACTTATAATGTGGTCGTCCAACCGATTCTGGGCCACATGGTTCCAGCAGTTCCCTACTGCGTAGCCATCGTCGAGCTTCCTGACGGCAACAACCCGGATGGCTCTAAAACTCGTGTTCCCGCCTTAATGCGGGACGGCGAAGAAGACATGGCAATCGGGCTACCCGTTGAACTCGAGTGGGACAAGCATCCCAGCCAGGAATATCACATCCCACGTTGGAAGCTTAGTGCAAAAACGGCGCCCAATACCTGGAAGTTCCCACTGTAGCAGCGCCACTCGAGGCGAGTCTCAAAATCGGCTTGGCCCGGGTCACTATTGTTGCCGAGGGCGTCGTCGGCTGGCGCCACAAAACCCAATTGGAGCGGTTACCTGAGCTCTAGCTAGTTTCGAGCGTTGGACGCAACGAGCCTAATTCTCACTCTCGCTGTCATTTGGCCCAACGTTGAGCCCCCTGCGTTGGGCGCGGGGCTCACAACGCACCGACTTTGTGATGAAGCCTGTATGCGCCACCATACGATGATCAGGGCGAGCACTCGATGCCGAAAAGTGCCAAGGCCTTTGCATCAGCTCAAAGGTTTCGGACATCTCAAATGCCGGATGACGTTCAAGCTCTTGGTGTACCTGATAAACCTGCAAAACCGTGGGCAGGTAGACGATCAGTATGCCACCATGGCGTAGTTTATTGCCCGCAGAGTCTAATACGCGCCACGGTTCGGGCACGTCCAATATAACCCGGTCGATAACCTCGTCCTCATCAATGCCCTCGTATACGTCCCTCTCTCGCAGCACATGGTTCGGCGTTTCGTTCAGGTACCTCAACAGATTCCTCGGGCCACCTTTCAAGGGGTCATCTCGCTTCTCGTAGCTGATCACCTTGCCCTCTGATCCGACCGCACGGAGCAGCGCCAGCGCAAGACCGCCCGAGCCGAGCCCAGCTTCGAATATGGTAGCGCCTGGATAAACATCGCCGTAGTGAAGAATCGCAGCAACATCCTTCGGGTAAATGATCTGCGAATGGCGCGGCATGTTCATCACGTAATCAGCTAAGGTCGGTTTAAGTGCGATGACCTCTTTGCCCGACGCGCTCTTGACCCGGCTGCCTTGATTACTGCCAATGATTTCGTCGTGAGCAACGGCGCCAAAGTGACTGTGGAACACCTGGCCTGGTCCTAGCGTCATCAGATACTGACGACCGCGACTATCCACAAGCAGGGCAAGGTCACCTTCCAGAAAAGCATCCCTCTCACTCATTTGAATCTTTCTATGAACTTTGCTAGCGCGCCAAAGTATTGGGCCATACCCAGCCAAAGCAGATCGTTGTGGCCCGCTCCTGGGATCAGTTCAATTTCTTTCTCTTGTGAGGCCACCATGTCGTATAGGGCAACTGCCGATTCTGGAGCTATGAGGTCGTCACGTTCACCGTGAATAATCAACAACGGCAGAGAGATTGAGCTCACCTTCTGTTCGTGTCGACAGAGAGCCTCCTTGACAGGTGGGACATCCAATTTAAGCCCATAACGCCCTGCCATTCGATCCATGACTGCTGACCCACTCTCCACAATGAGCCCTTTCAATTTTTCCGTTTGCTGTGCAGCCACCTCGACGGCAGGATGCGTTCCCAGCGATCGTCCCTTTACGAACATCGCCCCACCATAGCCAGCCTTCTCCAGGTAATCCCGAGCAAAGGTCAAGGTGGCGTTTGCATCACTCATCATCGTCGAGAAGCTAGGAGATCCCCCGCTTCGGCCGTAGCCACGGAAGTCGGCTACAAACAGGTTGGCTCCAGCCCTTTGATAATGAGGCGCAATGTCGTCATACATAAAAGCAACCTCGCCATTGCCGTGGAAGAACAGAATTATGGGAGCTTCCTTGTCTCTGCCATAGAAGCGCCCTGACAGTTCAACGCCATCAGCAACAGGGATCATCACATCCTCCGCGTTTTCCGAAGGAGGCTCCCAAACTTGTTGCGGGAAGAACACCGTCATACTGATCTCCGGTGTGTCAAACGGACTGTAATCGATTGAGAGCATAAGTCGTCACCCGAGACAGCTTGTTCGGATCCCTTTTAACGAGGCAAACCAAGGCCGCGCGTGGCGATAATGTTGCGGTTCACTTCTGAACTGCCCGCCGCAATGGTCCCAGATACGTTTCTTAACGACTCAAGTGGAATCGAACCATGGACCGGCGCATACCGATCCCCTGGCATCGACTGCCCATAGAGCCCTAGGATCTCCAGTCCCGCCTTGGTGATGCGCTGGTCAAGCTCGCTGGCAAACAATTTCGCCATGGATGCCTCTTTATCCGGCTGTATACCGTTGTCTTGCATCCATGCCACATGATAGGAAAGATTCCGGCTGGTAGAAACTTCGATAGCTAACTCGGCGAGCTTATGTCGCACGACCGGGTCACAACGGACCTCCGCGAGCGCAGTCGTCTCACGCAAAGCCTGGACCACTTGGTCGAGGGCCCTCCTCGCTCGGGACACATCGCGGATTCCAGACCGCTCATTGTTTAGGGTTGTCATGGCAACATACCAACCCTGATTCTCCTGCCCGATCATGTTCCCCTTAGGGACCCGTACGTTATCGAAGTACACCTGGTTAAAGTGATGAACATCGTCGATGCTGATCAGGGGGCTGATCTTTATGCCAGGCGTCTTCATGTCTAGGAGGAAATACGAGATACCCTTGTGCTTCGGAGCGTTGGGGTCCGTCCTGGTCAGGATATGGATGTAGTCAGCCCTGTGTGCTTGAGATGTCCATATTTTCTGACCATTGATGACGTAGTCATCGCCATCAGCAACCGCAGCTGTTTGAAGACTCGCAAGATCTGACCCTGCGTCAGGTTCGGAAAAGCCTTGGCACCAGAGTATCTCCTGATTTGCCGTCGCCGAAAGGAACTTCTGCTTCAGATCTTCGCTTCCAAAGTCAATGATAGCCGGTCCTACCTGATAGGCCTGAGGATCAAGTGGTGCGTTCCGGTAAATCATCTCCTCGTGAAAGATTGCCTGCATCATAGGAGTCGCACCAAGGCCACCGTACTCCGTGGGCCAACCGATTCCAATCCAACGCTTCTGCCCTAACTTTTTCCGGAAGGCGATAGCGTCATCAAAGTTCTCGTCACTGTATGCATCCGCACCCGCAGCAATCCGGGAAGGAAGCTCTGCCTCGATAAACGCTACGACCTCGGACCGGAAAGCGTCGTGTTCTTGAGCAAAGCGATAGTCCAATGAAACCTCCAAGGCCCCCACTTCCGACGGAAGGCGCTGAGAGTCTAGCAACGGCCTGCAGGAATGTCCACGAACTCAACTCTGGTAGCTTTGCAGTTTATAGACCTTCATCTGCCTCTTTCCTTGACTCCCTCCACAGGTCGCGAGCCCTATGTTTGCCCGCTGCAAACATGCGGAGTCTCGGTTGAAGCAACTCAATATTCTGTTATGTCTACTAGAGGCCGGGCTCCGGGTGCAGGCAAGTCTTTGTGCACCAGACCTACCTGGTTCCACGTTATATGTAATTCCGTTGACCCCCTCGAAAGCCCGATGCTAACATTGGCCCGTATTGAAGAAAGCAACTCAACTGATATGAACCAAGGCCGCAACGAGCTCGTCTACCTGGATCACGCCGCCACGACCGCGGTACATCCCAAGGTGCTCGAGGCCATGATCCCTCTGTTTTCTGATTACTTCTACAACGCTTCCAGTATGTACGGGCCTGCACAGGAATGCCGCCAGGGAATGGAAGCGGCACGCCTTTCAGTTGCGAACGCTCTGTCCTGCAAGCCAAGTGAAGTGATCTTCACCAGCGGCGGTACCGAATCCGACAATGCCGCGATAAAAGGCGCTGCCATCGCCTTGCAGGACCACGGCAACCATATCATCACTAGTTCCATTGAACATCACGCTGTACTTCATACCTGCCACGCCCTGGAGAAGATCGGCTTCGAGGTGACCTATCTGCCCGTTGATAGAGACGGGCAGCTTGACCCAGTCGGGCTTGAACGTGCGATCACCAAACGCACCACCGTGGTCAGCATCATGCTCGCCAACAATGAGGTAGGGACGATCCAACCCGTAGCAGAGATCGCCGATTTAATTAAAACAAAGTCGAAGCAACTCGGTACCCAGATCGTTTTTCACACCGACGCCGTACAAGGAGCCTCTTACCTGGATTTAGACGTAAACAAGCTCTGCGTCGACGCGCTCAGCCTGTCGGCGCACAAGTTTAACGGTCCTAAAGGGTCCGGTATTCTTTACTTGCGCCGCGCTACCCCATTCGAGCCACAGCAAGTTGGCGGGAGCCACGAGCGAGACCGCCGCGCGGGCACGGAGAACGTCGCCGGCATCGTGGGTTTAGCCCAAGCGCTTTCGCTCGCTATCGACAATCGTTCTTCGAACCGACAACACGTTCTCAACCTCCGGGATAAGCTGATCCACGGAATCCGGGAACGCATCCCTCACGCCCACCTAAACGGACACGAGGCGGATCGTCTTCCCAATAATGTGAACTTCTCTTTCGAAGGTACCGATTCCCAATGGACACTAATGGCCTTAGACGAAGCGAGGATCGCTGCTTCTACCGGAAGCGCATGTCGGACGGCTTCGCTCGATCCTTCACACGTACTTGTGGCCCTTGGGGTCCCAGCGGACATCGCAATTGGAACCCTACGCATGACCCTGGGTCCAGAAAATACAGCCGAAGAAATCGATTACGTCCTCGACACCTTACCTGGGATCGTTGACAACATCCGACGCCCCAAACAGACCCTGCAGAACCAGTCATAGCCGTGGCGTACAGCGAAATTCTCTTAGATCACTTTGGCCATCCGCGCTCCGTGGGCGATCTTGATGATCCTGACGGTCAGATCTCGGAAACGAATCCAGCGTGCGGCGACATCATGCGCTTACAGATCCGGGTAAGGGACGAAATCCTAGAACACGCCGGGTGGCGCACCGAGGGGTGCAGTTCTTCTATCGCGGCAAGTAGTGTTGCCAGCGAACTAATAAAGGGTTGCTCGATCAAAGAGGCCGCGCAGATCTCCCACTCCGACATTGCCGAAGCATTGGGCGGTCTGCCCCCCTCAAAGCTTCACAGCGCGGTACTCGTGACCGACGCTGTGAAGGGTGCTATTGCCGACTACCTAACCAAGCACTCTAGGCCCTCGCAGAGCCAACGCGATCGTGGTTCGCTCTAGACCTCCGGCCCCAATTCCGGGGGCCAATAGTTCTCACTCGGTTGCCAGACTCCACAGACGTATCTTTCATCTGACCGCAGGATCCACATTCCCAACAGTCTATCTGTTCGTCGATAAGGAATTGGTACTGCCAGCAGCAATTGCAACCGCCTGCGCAGCGATCATCCTAGAGTTAATTCGCAAGTATTCGCATGGTTTCAATGAAAAATTCCTCGCTCTCGTGGCCCCTCTCACCAAGGCTTCGGAGACTCAATCTGTCTTGGGTTCGACTTGGATGCTTATCGGTACGGCTATTTCCATCGGGCTACTAGAACAGCCACTCGCAATACTAGCCCTCTACTACTTATCGCTCGGCGACCCTTCAGCTGCTCTCGTCGGAGAGCGTCACGGCAGGCATAAGATCGGCCCCAAGAGCTTAGAGGGCTCGGTAATTTTTCTTATTGTCTCCATTACAATTGGCTCCGTGCT
>CAZUGG010000213.1:0-6768 GCA_964619905.1 uncultured Dehalococcoidia bacterium | reverse complement strand
GACATGGGAAGAAGGGTGGGATGATGAAGGCGGACCGCCTCCTGCCCAAGGCGAAGCAGCTCGCGAGGAAGGCTTGACCCGTTCCCCCGTGACTGGCCAATGTACTGCTGTGCTTTTGGCGGCTGGCGAGTCGACACGTATGGAGCGGCCCAAGCAACTCCTAGACTGGTTCGGCTTTCCACTCGTTGGTTATCAGATAAGGCAGCTTCTAGGTTCGGGCATTGGTCAGATAATTGTCGTCCTGGGCCACCAGATCGAGGAGGTTCGCCCTGTCGTCGAGAATGCAGGAAAGGGGCGAGCGGAGATTGTCCTTAACCCTGAATATCGAACGGGGAAGACGAGTTCCATCAAGGCGGGCTTGAAGACAGTTGCCGCTGGACAGACCTGCGTATTGTTGCAGGCGGCTGACCAGCCACGGTCCGCGCAGTTGATTCAACTACTCGTCACGCAGCACCTGACCAGTGCTGCGAAGATCTCGATCCCTGCGCGCGATGGTAAGCACGGCCACCCTCCGGTCTTCGACAAGTCGTTGGTTCCCGAGTTGCTTCAGATAACAGAGCAAGGGCAAGGCGTTCGTGAAGTGATCGAACGTTACCACGATTCCATCCACGAAGTTGCGGTTGACGATCCGCTCGTGCTTACGAATCTGAACACGAATGAAGACTATGAGCGCGCGCTATTACTAGCTGCCAAAAGATTGCGTAGTCAGCATGCGTGAGGATGGCTTTCTTCCGTTGACAGCCGTTCGACCGCTGTTAGAATTGTTTGTCAAGGGAGTTGAGATTGGTGGAGATGGGAGCCGGTGGACGTGTCCGCAAGGGCTGTTTTGGTGTGCATCGCCGGTCGCTCCCGTATACTTAGGAAATCGCGGTAGCGAAGGGTGCCCTGGGCTTGTTTAAGTTCTAGGTTCCTGGATCGGCCAAGGTAGAGAAAAGATATGACCACGCTCGAGTCAAAGAAGAGCATTGAGAAGGGAGTCATCCCTTACCTCCCCGAAGAGATCGATGTCTTCGAGGGAGAGGTCGAGAAGTTTCGGTCTGGTGAGATTCCCGAGGAAGAATTCATCAAGTTCCGTCTGAAGCAGGGGGTCTACGGGCAACGCCAGGCCGACGTTCAGATGTTCCGAGTGAAGCTTCCCTTTGGAGGCTTGACCGCAGATCAGCTAGACGTACTTGGCGATTTCACTGATGAGTACGCACCACTGAAGAAAGGTCACATTACCACTCGAGAGAATATCCAATACCACCATATCCCGCTTGAAAGATCGTCCGATGGCCTGCGGCTCTTGGGTTCGGCTGGTCTGACCACCCGCGAGGCTTGTGGTAACACAGTGAGGAACGTAGCTGGCTGTCCTCTTGCAGGCGTCTGCGGCGGCGAAGCTTTTGACCCGACGCCCTATCTGACGGCTTACGCCCGTTACTTCGTTAGGCATCCCCTTACTCAGGCTTTCCCGCGGAAGTTAAAGACTGCGTTCTCGGGATGTGCCCATGACTGTGCAATGACGGCGATCCACGATCTGGGCTTTATTGCAGTGACCAAAGAGGTGGGCGGTGAGACGGTGCGAGGCTTTAAGATGGTCGTGGGTGGCGGCACCTCGATCATGGCGAGAATTGCCCCAACTCTTTACGAGTTCGTGCCCCTGAACGAATACTTGCGAGTTTCAGAAGCTGTTTTCCGAGTGTTCGATGCTGCTGACGAGCTTCGCAAAAATCGCATGAAGGCTCGGATCAAATTCCTGGTTGACCGAATTGGAATCGATGAATTTCGCAAACTGGTCGATGCCGAACTCGCAAAGCCTTGGGCTAAGGGCGAGATCGACCCTGAACCGTGGATCTTCGAGGATGATGAGCTCGCTGATGCCCCCCCCTCGTCGAGGGAAAGCCGGTTTATGAATGGAGATGCTTCGACGGAATTTACCGCGTGGGCCTCTACTAACGTTAGGCCCCAGGCCCAAGAGGGGTATGTTGTTGTAGAAGTGACGGTTCCCCAAGGCGACCTAACTGGAGACCAGTTTCGAGGTCTTGCGGAGATTAGCAGGCGATATGCTGGTGGCCGGGCTCGCCTAACTCAGGAACAGAACCTGGTGCTTCGGTGGGTTAGCCAAGAACTGACTGCTGACGTTTGGAATGACCTCAAGGCGCTTGATCTTGTTGAGGGAGGGGCGGACAAGATCACAGATGTAGTTACCTGCCCCGGTACGGATAGCTGCAAGCTTGGGATCACGTCCTCCATGGGCTTAGGCAGGGCCTTACGCGAGAAGATCGCCAGTCTCGAGATCGACGATTCTGAAACCCAGAAGATGCATGTGAAAGCCAGCGGCTGTCCCAATGGCTGCGGTCAGCATCATATAGCTAGCATCGGTTTCCATGGTGCGGCAATAAAAGGGGCGAGCGGTCAGCAGGTACCGGCTTACGAGGTCTTTGTCGGTGGTAACGCTACCGGCACCGAAGGACCGATTCGCATCGGTCAGCGAGTCAAGGGCCGGGTGCCCGCCAAACTCGCACCCGAGTTCGTTGAGCGTGCGTTGAATCTGTACAGGAGTGAGCGCGAAAGTGAAGACGAGCGATTCTTGGACTTCGTCGATCGGGTGGGGCCCGACGCATTCTCGCCGCTTCTCGCTGACTTGCAGCAGGTCGGTCCGCTGGGCAAAGAAACGATTCACGTCTATATGGACTGGAGCAAGACAATCCCGTTCAAGGTAGAGCGTGGCGAGGGCGAGTGTGCAGTTTAAGCCCGGTTACTGGTCAGAAGATGTTAGAGACCGGCGGCCAACCTAAGCATCTTAGTAGATAACTTGCCCCTCAATTAAGCGCTTGATTTCCGTCGGGTCCAGTTGGAGTTCTCCTCCGAAGAAGCGCTTGTTGTCAGCCCCCAAAGGCCTGCCGAGGCCACGGATGGCACCCGGCGTCTCGCTAAGGCGCCATGGAATGCCGTAGGTTACGTCGTTGGCATTCAGATTGTCGACGTTTACGTTGATGGAGGTTCGTCGGCTGATGTCGTGGGGATCGTGGTATAGCTCGCTGACTTTGTAAGCGGGTGCCGCGGCAACACCGGCTTGTTGTAGCAGGTGGGTCGCTTGGATGTTGGAGCATGAACGAGTCCAGGTCGAGACTGTCTCATCCAACACGGCGAGGTTTGCTTGCCGAGCTGACAATGTGGCAAAACGAGGGTCGGCAGCGAGATCCGGTTCCCCGATAACTGTACAGAACGAGCGCCATTCCTCTTCCGTTGCCACCGCAATGGAGACCCACGTGTCCTCGCCGCTGCTGGGATAGATCTCGTGCGGCGCCATGTGGGGATGGCGATTCCCTTTGGGCTTGGGAACTTCGCCGCTTATTTGGTATTCGAGAATCGGCTCGCCCAGGAAATTTGGTAGTAGTTCGCTAAAGGGCAAGTCAACAAGCTGGCCTTCTCCGGTGCGGGAACGGTGGAAGACGGCAGTTAGGATGGCGTAGCCGAGCATCACGCCCATCCCAGGGTCGGGGTCCCACACGTGAAGCATCGGTTTGCCGTGGTCCTCAGGGTAACCTACTAGTGCGTCGCTGCCGACGGCAATGTTCATGGAAGGACCGAAGGCGAGTAGGTCATCGTATGGCCCCCACTGCCCTGCGGCTGAGAAAGCGACGAGGATGAGGTCCGGCTTTTCTTTTCGAAGGGTTTCGTAGTCGACGCCCAGGGCGCGTTGTTTGTGCGGCGATAGGTTCAGCACCAGGACGTCTCCCCAATGGAGCATTCGCTTTAGTAGAGCGACTCCTTCCTCTTTCAGCAGATTCAGCGTCACGTAGTACTCCCGGCTTCGGTAATACCAGTGCGTCTCCAGAAGCTTCCGCATCTCCGATTTCTCGCGGTTGGTGTTGCGCTGAACATCGGTGCCTGCGTTCGACTCGACACGCACGACCTCGGCGCCCATATCGCCCAGACAGGCGCTGATCTGAGGACCTGCCCAGACCTGCGTAAAGTCGATGACTCGGAGGCCGTCAAGAGGAAGGGTCATATGGTGCCCTCTTCTTTCATACGCTGGAGAACGACCGTAGTATGACCGAGGAGTTCGGTGAAAACCTGTTTGTTGTGCTGACCAAGCCTAGGAGCCGGTTCGGGCTCTACGCGCTCCGAAGCGGTCAACTTGAACGGCGCCCCCGGAACGCGCATTGGCCTGTTGGTGCCATTCGTCACCTGGTTCCAGTAGTCTCTAACCTGAAGCTGCTCCCATTCAAGCAACTCGGCAACAGTTTGGGCTGGGTGCCAGGGGATGCGGCTTTCGCGGAACATTTGCCAAAGTTGAGCCTTCGTGTACTGAGCGAGCCATGGTTTGATCTGCTCGTCGATCTCTTCCGGGTATTCGCGCCCTGCCGTGTCGCGATCTGCGAACCTTGGCTCTGCCATCCAGGAAGGATTCCCCATCAGATCCCCGAAACGGTTCCACTGCTTATCATGGGCTACGATCAACCCGTAATACCCGTCCTTACAGGGCAGGAGCACGAAGGGGTAGATCGTTGGGTTGCGGTTACCCCCGCGACGGGGATAGAAGCCTGTGTCGACGTAGTCGATGTAGTCCATGGGGTTGTTGAAGGTATTGAGGCAGTCAGCCGTGGAGATGTCGACGTGCTGACCTTTCCCTGTACGTTCCCTGTGCATCATCGCGATCATTGTGGCAGAGGCTGCGTTCATGCCGCCCCAATAGTCGGCACGGTCATACGGCATAGCAAGTGGCTGGCGCTCAGGGTCGCCTGTTCTGTAGGCAACGCCTCCCGCCGCCGACGCGGTTAGGGCATATGCCTTGAAATCCCGGTACGGCCCAAAGTGTCCGAAAACGGTGATTGAGGTGTGAACCAGAGAAGGGTTCGCTTCCAGCAGTTGTGGCGGGGTCAGGCCCCAGGCCTCTAGATCTTTGGGGGCTTGGTTATCGATTAATATGTCGGCGGTTCGAACCAGGTCGGTGACCAAACGGGCACCGTCCCGGGTAGATGGGTCGAGGGTGACGCCCTTCTTGCCAGCATTGAGATAAAGAAAGAGGCCGCTTCTGTCGGGGTGTTCAGCCCCCTCTGGGAAGGGGCCGTGGGTCCTTGCTCGATCGCGCCCAATTGGTTCGACTGTAATCACCTCGGCGCCATAGAGCAGTAGTAGCCGGCCTAGGTAGGGTGCTGAGATATAGTCCCCAAATTCGACCACGCGCAGGCCCTCGAGCGCTCGTGTCCGCGCGTTTGGAGGTGTGGGATGTGCTTGGGTCATCGCATGCTGGCCATTCGACCGGTATTCAGTCCCAAACTGAAACGTCGAGACCCCGGTTGTAGTCCACGTGTCGGGTGCTCGCGACTCCTTCGACCCACTGGGACGCCGTATCCCTATAGACGCCATAGGGTGCGTATATCGGATGCATCAAAGCCTCCTTGTTCCGGCTAGCGACTGAGCTAGACGACGACGGCTGCTTGGGGGACAGGCCGACCGAACGCTGGCATGACTTCGCGAGCAAAGCGCTTCAGAGACTGCACGATGTCCTCGTGTTGGAGCATGCCCGATTGAACAATACAGAGAACCATGTCGATTTGGTTCTCTTCATACCGTTTCAGCACATTGATGATGCTCTCGGCGCTACCGACGCAGAGCCCCTGACTGGTACGGGCCTTGTTCATCAGTTGCTTCATCTGCTCACCCGTGGGAGGTGGGCGCTTCTGATGAATCTTCATCGATGCTTCGGTCTTTTGAAAGGTTTCGTCACCGTCCTGATCCAATGTTCGATGGTCGGCGCCTTTGTATTTTGTCTGTTGCGTTTGGTTGTAGTAGCGTGCGAAGACGTCTTGATACCAGACAACCGTGGGTCCTGCGGTGTCGTCAGCCTCGTCGTCGGATTCGCCACAGTACATCATGCAGAATGCTGCAGCCCTATTGTTGACCACTCCAGTAACAGGCTTTGCGTTAGCAACCTTTTTCTTGTAGTTCTTGATGCGCTCTCCAACGTAGTCTGGCGACTTGGCGGCAAAGGCGAGTACTCCAAGACCGAGTTCCCCGGCTATCTCATAGGTGTCGTCGGAGCCGCAAGCCATCCACATCGGCGGTGACGGCTTTTGGATTGGTTTGGGGATGACGTTACGGGGCGGTATGTTGACGAACTTTCCCTTGTAAGAGAATGAGTCTGTCTGGAACATTTGAGGGATGATTGTGGCGTTCTCGATTACCTGTTCACGGCTCAACTCGGGGGGGACTTCGAACCCCCCAAGTTCCTGCCAAGAGGAACCACGACCCACTCCGAACTCAACCCGGCCGTTACTCATGATGTCGAGGCCGGCAATGCGCTCTGCAACACGGATTGGGTGGTTGAAGTTATTTGGGAGTAGTACTACGCCATGGCCGATGCGGATTCGTTCAGTACGCATGGCGCACGCGGTGAGCCAAACTTCAGGGGCTGAGGAGCTCGAGAGTTCTTCGAGGAAGTGGTGCTCTACCGCCCACACTGCATCGAATCCGAGCTGCTCGGCCAGGACGACTTGCTCGAGCCCTTCCCACCACTTGTTGTACTCGCTGCGATCATGCCACGGCTTGGGGTTAGCCAGCTCGTACAGCAGTGCGAATTCCATCGTTACTCCTTTGGGACAATGGTTGATTGTCGAGGCCGACTTCTGTGAGCAAGGTTAGCATGGGCGCTTTGGCCTCGACAATTACCGGGGAGTTTATATGTGGTTACCTTCACTACCGCTGGTCTCCAAAACGGTCTGGAGCACGATCCAGGCGTCCAAGTGAGACACCCCCATCCGCGGTGATGGTTTGGCCGGT
>CAZUGG010000212.1:0-7551 GCA_964619905.1 uncultured Dehalococcoidia bacterium | reverse complement strand
GCTTCCTTCTAATGGACCAGTACGCCGTTTTCTTTAAGCTACTTCTCATTGGGGTGGCCGCAACAGTAGTGATGGCTTCGCAAAGCACGGCGGTTCGGTTCCCGCGATTCCAAGGTGAATATTATGCGTTGATTCTTTTTGCGACGTCTGGACTCATGCTGCTTTCTGCTACGGCCGAGCTGCTTACCATTTACGTATCTCTGGAGCTAAGCACCCTCTCAGCCATCGCGCTCGTGACATTCTTCAAAGACGAACGGTCCACAGAAGCCGGCGCCAAGTACCTAGTACTGTCGGGGATTAGTTCGGGATTGATGCTCTACGGGATCGCGTTTGTTTTCGGCTCGACAGGGAGTACAGATCTGGCTGAGATTGCTCAAGGCATTGAGGTCACTCGGCTGCTTGACCAACCGGGGCTACTTCTTGGGGTCATCCTCATAGTGGCGGGATTGGGTTTCAAGATCTCGACCTTCCCATTTCACATGTGGGTGCCCGATGTCTATCAAGGAGCACCGACTCCGATCACGGCTTTCCTTGCCGTCGCGAGCAAGGCGGCTGGGTTCGCCTTGCTCCTGCGGGTGTTTTACATGGCTTTCCCAGATGTGAGCCTCGACTGGAGCATGCTATTTGCGGTGCTTGCGGCCATCACGATGACTCTGGGTAACCTTATTGCCATGCTTCAGCAAGATATCAAGCGACTCCTTGCGTACAGCGCGGTAGCGCACGCTGGGTATCTGCTGCTTGGTGTTGCCGCCGTCGCCGAGAGGGTGCCAGGGGGAGAGATCTTAGGCCCGCAGGGGGTTCTGTTCTACCTGGCTGGGTATGCCTTCACGACTCTTGCTGCCTTCTTCGTTGTAATGGTGGTGGGTGAACGCTTGCGTGGTAATGACATAAACAACTACGCGGGGCTGAGCAAACGCTCGTCGTTATTGGCTGCCTTGTTGGCCATCGCGTTGATCTCGCTCACAGGCTTGCCTCCAACGGTTGGGTTTTGGGGCAAGCTCTATTTGTTCCACGCGGCGGTCCAGGCAGACCTGGTTTGGTTGATGGTGGCAGGGGCGATCAATTCGACTATCTCAGCTTTCTACTATCTGAGGGTGGTGAAGGCAATGTATATGAGCCCCGCTGAGTCGGAGACACCGATACCGTCGCCCAGATCTATGGCGCTTCCGTTGGCGCTGACGACGACCGGGGTCGTGTTCTTCGGTTTCGCCCCAGGTTTCCTGTTGGATTTCGCGGTGACTGCTGCTCGAGGCTTTCCGGCCTAAATACAGAGAAGTGATTGACATCTCTTTTTAAACCAACCTAGACTGCCGCTTCGATTCCATACCAGAGACTGCTTGTGAAACGCATCGGGATCATTTGTAACACGCGCAAGGCGGCTTCTCGGGAACTGTCTCATACCCTCCGAGAACGGCTAGAAGCACTTTCCTACGACTGTTGGCTGTCTAACTCACGGGATGAAGCACAGATTCTGGAATCTTGTGCCGACACACAGGTCCTGATAACTGTTGGTGGCGATGGGACTATCCTGCGCACCGCAAAGGTCGCGGTGGGATTGGGTGTTCCTATCCTAGGCGTCAACATGGGTAAACTGGGCTTCATGACGGAGATGCGGGGTGCAGATGCCCTCGAGCGGGTGCCAGATTATCTCAAACCTGGTGTGTGGGTTGAGGAACGGGCCACACTGGATGTCGAAGTCATCCGGGAAGGGGTGTCGCTTGAGGGCTGGGCACTTAACGAAGTGGTGGCGAGTCGTGGAGGAGTCGCCAGACTCATAACGGTCCACGCACACATCGATGGTGTGTTCCTGGCGACCTACCGAGCGGACGGCGTCATTCTGGCCACGGCTACTGGTAGCACAGGTTATGCCATGGCGGTGGGCGGCCCGGTGCTCGAGCCCCAGAGCCGTCATCTTGTTCTTGTCCCCGTATCGCCGCACGTCACGATGTCGACGCCGTTGGTTCTCGGAGGGGAAAGTTGTGTTGAGCTGGTTTTGGCCGATGGCGGCGCGGCCATTGCAACCTTGGACGGCCATAGTGATTACAGTTTGCGTCCGGGGGATGTGGTCAAGGGCAAGATGAGCGATAGGGTGGCGAAGTTTCTCCGTGCTCGAAAGCCTCCATATTTCTATGAAACGTTGGCCCAACGTCTTGGTCTAGACAGGCTTCCAGGCAGTGTTGTCCCTAACATTAGTAATTCTCCTACGGATTGACAAAGATGGATTCTGACGGCGTTAACTTAATGAAGATGATTGAATCCAGCGTTGTTGCGGAGGGGAACATCATCAAAATGCGCTGCGACACCTTGGAGACTCGCGCAGGGCATAGGGTTCTGCGTGATGTTATTGAGCACCGCGGTGCTGTCGCTATGGTCCCGATCGACTCGAAAGGCCAAGTGCTGCTGGTGCGCCAGTATCGGCATGCTGCTGGCAAGTGGCTGCTAGAAATCCCGGCGGGAACGCTTGACCCGGGAGAGGATCCAATATTGGCGGCGCAACGGGAACTACGAGAAGAGGTTGGCTTTGCGGCAGGCCGGCTGGAGCCTATCGGAGGGTGTTATACATCGCCGGGTTACAGTGACGAATACCTGCGTTTCTACGTAGCTCGGGATCTTATCCAGGATCCCTTGGAAGCTGATATCGGCGAAGAGATAGAGGTCAGGTCAGTAGCCTTAACGGATGTTCGCATGCTCATTGCAACGGGAGAAATCGAGGACGCTAAGACCATTGCAGCGTTACTTTTGATTCTGCATCGAGACGGCGAACAATCTTGACATAACTATGGAAGCCGACGGTTCGTTTTCCAGGGCTCCACTCATCGCGGAACTGTCCTGCGAGTTCCAATTCACTGCTCGAAAAGGTTGGTCCTGTTAGGATCATGATTTCGGTGATGAGCAGTCGGACCTGCCTGCCTGTTCTAGCCAGGCTATTTTTTAAGCTGATCAGTATTGTGGATAGAATTCTTCAGCCTAACGGTGGGCTGATCCATTTGATGGACCCAGGCCGGGGGGGCCAGCGGGCCGCGATCGCACTCCGCTACTTTTCCTGGCGGAAACTCGCCAATGCCATTATTACTGAGTTGGAATTCAAGCTCGGCCGCAAACGGACCATTGGTAAGCCATTTGAATGGGAAGTCGATACAACCAACATCTGTCAGCTCAAGTGCCCCCTCTGTCATACCGGCTTAGGCAATATCCATCGCGACAAGGGTGTGATGAGCTTCGAGATGTACCGGAAAACAATTGATGAGATCAAGAGCTACTGTGTCTGGATGACGCTCTACAGTTGGGGCGAGCCCTTCCTTAACAAAAATATTGACAAGTTTATCAGGTACGCTCACGAAGCCCGGATCGCGACAATTATTAGCACGAATCTCAATAAACCGCTGACACTTGAGATGGCGGAGGCCGTGGTGAGCTCGGGCTTAGATACGATGATCGTCTCACTAGACGGGGTTAGCCAAGAGGTCTACGAACAATATCGTGTCGGGGGCCAGCTGGACCGTGTCCTAACCAACCTCCGGTTGCTTGTCGAGGTGAAGAAACGCCTAGGTTCGGAGTCGCCCTACATCGAGTGGCAGTTCATCGTGATGAAGCAGAATGAGCACCAGGTTAACCAGGCGCGCGAGATGGCGGCTGAAATTGGCGTAAACGGCATCATATTCAAAAACGTCGATTTCCCGTGGGGGATGGACGATCCGGACCTTGCAAAGAAGTGGCTTCCCCTCGGGGATTCGAGATACATTCGTGAAGAAACCTTCGACCGACCTTATAAAGAGGACGGGGCTGCATGTTGGCGTCTGTGGCGCAGTGCTGTTGTTAATTGGGACGGGGGCTTTGCCCCGTGTTGTTATCTCACAGACAAGGAGCATGACTTTGGCAATGTTTCTACCGAAGATGTAGACACGATCTGGAACAACCAAGCATACGTTACAGCTAGGGCACTCTTTAGAGGAGAGATACCCAAGCGAGAGATTGGGTGTTTGGAATGTTCTGTCTTTCTTAACTCGCCAGAGGGGAAGCGGTGGTCGGATCGAGATACCGTTTCTGGGGAGGGCAATGGGCATCGCGCAGAACTTCCTCTGCTGACCAGTAACGGCAGCATGACTTCAGGACCTGGCGATCACCTGACGAGGCGCGGCAGCTAAAGTTTATTGCGCTAGAGATCTAAGGGAATGACGGGCATTGTCAAAGGTGTAACCAATAACCTTCTCGCGGCTGGTGGGTACAAGTCGCACATTCGTGAGGTAGCGCTCCTTGCCGGGGCCTACTTCGCCTACATGTTCGTGCGCAAGATAATCATTCCCAATGTAGATGTAGTTGGGTTCGAGAATGCCGCTTCGCTCATTTCGTTTGAGCAGGCTAGGGGCATTTTCCTAGAGGCTTCGTGGCAGTTGTGGGCGGTCGACAATGGTGGTTCTTGGTTGATGCGGACGTTCAATTACCTGTACATCGGAACATATTTTCCAATAATCCTGATTGCGGCGGTGATCGTGTACTTGTTGAACCGCAAGCGGTACTTCTACTATCGAAGCCTGATTCTGCTTACGTTCGTTGCCGCATTGGTGATCTTTGTCTCGTTCCCGCTTGCCCCGCCGAGAATGCTAACGGAGTTTGGCTTTATAGACGGGATAGAAGTCTATGGCCCTTCCTGGTACTCAAGCCGAGAGGCGGCATCGTATTACAACGCTTATGCCGCGATGCCGAGTCTGCATTTCTCTTGGACTTTCATCTTCGCCTTCTTATTTTGGAACACAGGCCCGAGGGTGCTTAAAGTTATTGGCGTTCTGTATCCGACTGTCACCTTCTTTGCGATTGTCATCACCGGGAATCATTACATCATGGACGCGGTCGTTGGGATTATGATGGTGGCTGTGGTCTTCAGTCTGTTCGAGGTATGGAGAAGACGAGCGTCAATTCGGAAGAAGCTGCTACAGATGACGCAGCGGTAGAATCGACGGGCTAAAGCAAGGGGGGCGTCTGGGCTTTTCTTGACTCCGTATTACCTGGCTAGAGTTTCCTGAATCACAGATCCCATTTGGCGGTTTTCGCACACTGTTGACAAGGGCTCGTCGTGTTCGGAACTGCACTGAATTTTCATTGATACCAGAATGGGGCTGTGATAATATTCACGGACCCCCGGAGGGTCTCCACATGTATCAGCATGACGTCCTCGTCATCGGTGCCGGCTTGGCCGGAATGCGCGCTGCGATTGAAGCATTTCACCTGGGCGCCGACGTGGCGGTCCTGACCAAAGTCCACCCTGTCAGAAGCCATTCAAACGCAGCCCAAGGTGGCATAAATGCCGCCATGGGGGGCGAAGGTAGCGATGACACGTGGGAAGTCCACGCTTACGACACTGTGAAGGGTAGCGACTGGCTTGGTGACCAGGATGCTATCGAGGTGATGGCTAAAGACGCGCCAGAAGACATCTATGAGCTCGAACATATGGGGGTGATCTTCGCCCGTGATGAGTATGGTCGTCTCAAGACGAGAGCATTCGGTGGAGCCACGAATCAGCGAACATTCTTCGTGGGGGACATAACTGGCCAGGCTTGCCTGCATGTGATGTATGAGCAGCTCATGAAGGCCGGTATGAGGGTCTACGAGGAATGGTTTGTCCTAGAGCTGATCAAGCAAGATGACGCCTGCGTTGGTGTTGTGGCGATGGACATAAAAACCGGCGCGGTCGAAGTGATTGGGGCTAAGTCAGTTATTCTTGCCGGTGGCGGCTTAGGGCGTGTCTACGAGCCGAGCACCAATGGCCTGATCTGCACGGGCGACGTCCAAGCGCTCGCTTACGAGATAGGGGCACCTTTGATGGATATGGAGATGGTCCAGTACCATCCCACCACCCTGAAAGGGAACGGCGCCCTCCTCACTGAGGGAGCCCGAGGAGAAGGTGCATATCTTATTAATTCAGAGGGCGAGCGGTTCATGTCGAAGTATGCGCCCAACAAACTGGAGCTGGCTTCCAGGGACGTGGTCTCTCGGGCGGAAGCGATCGAAATTCGTGAGGGACGCGGCGTGGAAGGCTGCGTATTCTTGGACTGCCGTCATCTTGGCGAGACCCTTATAAAAGAACGGCTAGGACAGATCGCAGAGCTGGCCACCATCTTTGCGGGTGTGGACATTGTGAAGGATCCTGTGCCCATCCGGCCCGGCATGCATTACATCATGGGTGGGATCAAGACAAACGTTAACGGTGGGACCGTAGTTCCGGGGCTCTTTGCGGCAGGGGAGTGCGCGAATGTCAGTATCCATGGGGGCAACCGTCTGGGAGCTAATTCGCTTCTTGAGACCGTGGTCTTCGGTCGGCGTTCAGGAGCGTACGCAGTAGAATATGCTCAGCAGGCAGGCCCCTTCTACAACTTGAGGGAAGAGGAACTTATCGCGAAGCACAAGTCGAACTTCCAAAAGTTGATGGACCAGGAATATCCCGGTTACACGGCTGCCTCAATACGTCTCGAACTTGGCGTCGCCATGGACAAGAATATCAGTGTTTTTCGCGACGAGAAGGGAATGCAGGCGGCGCTGGATACAGTCAGGAACCTAAGTCAGCGTTTCCAGAATTTGACGGTTAGGGACAAAGGGAAAGTTTTCAATTGGAACCTGTTTTCCACACTGGAACTTCGCAACATGCTGATCTGCGCTGAGACGATTGCGGCCTCAGGCATTGCGCGCAAGGAGAGTCGGGGAGCTCACGCTCGCGAGGACTTCCCAGACCGGAACGACACGGATTGGCTCAAACACACGATGGCCTATCATTCTCCTGAAGGTCCGGTCATTGGCTATGAGCCCGTAACGATAACTAATTGGCCTCCAGAGAGGAGAGTCTATTGAAGACCGTTAACGTAAAGGTCAAGCGCTTCGATCCCGAAAGTGGGGAGTCGCGCTACCAAGACTTCCCTGTGGAGATTGGCGACAATGACGCAGTCCTCGACGCCCTGATCCAGATCCGAGAGTACCAAGATGAGACTCTTGCAGTGCGCTGTTCGTGTCGAAGCGCTATCTGCGGCTCTTGCGCGATGCGTGTGAACGGTGGGGCAAAGCTTGCCTGCGTAACCAAAGTCAAGGACGTGACGGACGCTGATGATTCGATCACCGTGGAGCCCATGGGCAATATGGCGCCTTTAAAGGACCTTGTGACAGATATGTCGGGTTTCTGGGAGAAGGTTCGCCAGATCCAGCCGTTTCTTCGAGCGCATCAGCCGCCGCCGGAACGTGAGCACATTGCTTCCCAGGATGCTATGGGAGATCTTGCTCAGACTATGAATTGCATAATGTGTGGTGCCTGTGTGTCTGATTGTGCGTCACTGGAGACTGATTCGCACTTCATAGGACCAGCTGCGTTAGCTAAGGCCTACCGATTCGTAGGAGATCCTCGTGAGACTCAGGAGGCGCGTGACGAACGGCTCAATGAACTCAGCAAATACAGCGGAATCTGGGACTGTACGCACTGCTACCAGTGCGTGGAGGGCTGCCCTAAAGACGTTGCACCAATGGAACGAATCTTGGATCTGAGACGGACCGCGCAGGAGTCGGGATTCCGCG
>CAZUGG010000211.1:0-6050 GCA_964619905.1 uncultured Dehalococcoidia bacterium | reverse complement strand
GCAATGGCGAGACCTCATCAAATGGATGAAACGAGTCGGGTACGATCCAACTCCACTCGACGATCCTGAGTTCGATCAGTTGATCCACCGTAGGGAACACCGAGCCCTCATCAACGAAAAGGTTGGCGGCTTCGCTCAGCTGGTGACCGAACAAGAGCTTTTCATAGGTGGGGCAGAGCGTGGAATACCCAACGCCCCTGTGAGATCGCCGGGTCAGACAGTAAATGATGATCAGCTCAGGTCACGGGACCCTTTCGACTCGTTAATCGACCCGCGCGCAAAACAAGTGGGAGAAACTCGCCTAATGCCTGGACTGCCTTTCCAGGGGAAGACTAGACTCCGCCCGCCAGCTCCACGCAGACCCCCCAGGCCTGGTGAACACGCCACAGAAATAGCTCGCGACTGGCTGGAACCTTCCCATTGGCCGAAGCCCACTGTGGCCCCCCGCCGACTGCCCTTGGAAGACGTACGGGTCGTAGATTTCTGCTGGAACATCGCCGGACCGATCATGGCAAGAGCCCTGGGTGACCTCGGGGCAGAGATCATCAAGATCGAACCTAGAGACATAGGTGAACCTTCTAGAGCCCTCGTGCCGTTTCGAGACAATCTCTCGAATCAGAATGGAAGCTACACATTCCACGACATTAATCGTGACAAGCAGAGCGTTACGATCGACATGAAGAAGCCCGGCTCTGCAGACGTGGCCCTCCAGATCATCGGAGAGGCTGACATCGTTCTTGAAAATTTCACAGGCGGTACGATGAAACGGCTAGGGGTCGACTACGAGGCTGTTTCGGAAGCGAATCCCAGAGCTATCATGGCCAGCCTCTCTGGCTTTGGTCAGTCGGGACCCCGAGGCTCCTGGCCCAGTTACCACCCGACTTCGTCCGCTTTGAGCGGACTCACATCCCTTTTTGGTTACGAGGGCGAAGGACCGCTAGGTTTCGGCCACTCGCACATGGACTACATGGCGGGCTATCTAGGTTCAATTGGCGCCCTCGACGCTCTGCTCCGACGAGAGCTAACCGCAGAGGGCGATCACGTTGACGTTTCCCAACTCGAATGCGGAGTAGCTTTGGTAGGGCCTCAGGTCCTGCAATGGACCGTGAACGGCGAAACAGCAAAACCCGAAGGCAACCGAGCGGGCGCTTTGGGAGCCCCTCTACAAGGTTGCTACCAGGCCGCCGGCGATGACCAATGGATCGTAGTCACAGCGACCGATCATGAAATGCTCTCTAAACTCGGCGCGGTCGTAAACTCCGTAGACGATTCTGCCGATGCGATCGAAAGAGCCCTTATTTCCTGGTGTTCCACCATAGAGACTTGGCACGCATTCCACCAACTGCAGAAGGCCGGAATCGCAGCAGGCGTCGTCTCCCACGGGCCCGACCTAGCAGGCGACGAGCACCTTGCCGCAAGAAAGGCTGTCGCAAACCTGCCTCATCCCGAACTCGGCCACGTGCCGATAGTACACTGCCCAATAGTCCTCGACGGAAGACGTCTTGATGTCAGGACAGCCGGGGCGTTACTGGGAGAACACAACGAAAAGATCTTACGCGAGAAACTCGGTATGGACGAAGATCTCTACCTCGACCTTGTAGTAAAAGAGATCATTTAAGTGCGGACCCTCCCCGAGTTCTCAATAGAAGATAAATCCGCGATTGTCACGGGTGCCAGCCGGGGTATCGGCAGGGTAATTGCGCTAACCCTAGCCGAGGCCGGCGTGGACATCTGCTTGGTCGCACGCAATCGTGACGAGCTTCTGGCGGTAGCGGCTGAGGCTCGGTCTTTCGGTCACAAAGCGATCGCAATTCCAACAGATGTCACAGATGAAGCCTCAGTGGAGGCCATGGCTCAGACAGCCCTCAAAGAGCTCGGTCACGTCGACATTCTTGTCAACAACGCGGGGATCGCGGTTGTAAAGCCGTTGATCCCTTTGCCTGGCCTAAACCCCTCTACGGCAGATAACTTCCCTGGTTTTTTTGAACCCTACTCTGTCGATGAATGGAATCAAGTGATGGACGTCAATCTAAAGGGCGCCTTCCTATGCACCCGGGCCGTGGGACCCCACATGCTAGAACGCAGCGCTGGCAAAGTGATCAACATCTCGTCGGTGAATTCAGAGAAAGCCGGACGTTACCGCTTCACCTACGACACGAGCAAGGCAGCTCTCAATCGCATGACGAAATCAATCGCAGTCGAATGGGCGCGACATGGGGTACAGGTCAACGCAATATGCGCCGCCTACGTGGACACCGACCTGATCCGGGTAGCGATGGAGGACCAACGACTCAAAACACGGATCTTGTCCGAGATCCCTATGCGTCGGTTAGCAGAAGCCAGAGAGGTAGGACTCCTAACAGCGTTCCTCTCTTCAAGCGCGGCGGACTTCATCACAGGGACCTGCGTCTTCCTAGACGGGGGAAGTACTGCGTAACACACCGGCGATCAACCATCTGATCAAATTGTCGATGGCACTGCCGCCTGGGTCTCAAGCAAGATTAGTCCTGGCCATGTTACAATCCGCATCCCCATCACTGCCTTAACGGGCTCCGATTCCCTCAATCCCTATCTAGAAGGCTCCAAAAGCCCAGTGATCCCACCCGGCGGCCTATTCGGCAGCATTCCTCTCTGGCTTGCTACCTTTTCCATTGGCGCTTTGGCTATCAGCCTCAGTTCTTACGGCATCTATAGGCGGTTCATCGCACCTGTCTCTCTTGGAAAGCGTGACGGGTTTGTCCTCGACCAGCCTCTAAAGCGCCTGGCCGGCATGGTGCTTGTTGTTTTTGGCCAACGGCGAGTACTCATGAGCGTGTCCTGGCGGTGGCGCGACCTCGCCGGAGTTGGCCATTTCGTAATCTTCTGGGGGTTCATCTCAAAATTAGTCGGCTACGGTCTGTTCCTATTCCTCGACCCAATTGATCCGCATCTCTCCACATTTGTCCTCTCCCCCGGCGGACTTAAGTTCTTCTTCTGGTGGCTCGATATCCTCACTATGCTGGTTATCGTAGCACTGGTGTGGGCCGCGGTCCGGCGATGGATCCAACGCCCTAAACGCCTGGCAGGCCTACAAGGCTATGAACCGGGGCTGATCCTCGTATCAACTGGTATGTTGATGCTGCTCCACCAGCTCACGCAGGTGTTAATCGTTTCCGCGGCAGAAACGAACCCAGCTTCAATCGCCTATCTAGATGGTGCGCGAACTGCAGGCTTTGCCGTCAGCACTCCAATCGCCGGTACCATAGGCCAGGCACTCTCAGATGGTGGATTCTCAGCCTCGGCCGCCAAGACCTTGCATGGCTTGTCGTACTGGGCCCATTTCCTGTTGGTGCTGGGCTTCGGGCTGTACATCCCGTTCTCGAAGCACTTCCATATCATTGCATCACCAGTAAATGCTTTTTTCAGGAAGCTCACTCCTCGAGGAGCCCTTCGCCCTATCCCAAACTTGGAGGAAGCCGAAGTATGGGGAGCCAAGCACCCTCACGAGTTCAGCTGGAAGGAACTCATTGACGGCTACGCGTGCGCCGTTTGTGGACGGTGCACCTTCAACTGTCCTGCAAACTTAAGCGGGAAACCCTTGTCACCGATGGATCTCATCGAAGGAATCAAATACAACCTTCTCGAAGTCGCCCCAGCGGTGAGCCAAGCAGCCACAGTGGAGGACCGGGAAAAGGCCTCGGACGAGCATCCGCTTATCGACTCATATTTTACCGAGGAGTGGGTATGGAACTGCGTTACATGCGGGGCATGCGTCCAGGAGTGCCCTGTGATGGTTGACCATATCGACAGCATCGTTGACCTGAGACGGCACCTGGTAATGACAGAGGCGAAAATGCCCCCAACAGCGCAACAGACGCTGGAATCCCTAGAAACCCGTGGTCACCCTTGGCGAGGATCACAATCCACCCGGCTTGATTGGGTGCAAGACCTCCCTGTGAAATCACTCTCCGACGAGACCTCGGGAGCGTTTGACGTGTTGTTCTGGGTTGGGTGCACAGCGGCATTGGAAGAACGCAGTCAGGCGACAGCCAGAGCCATGGCTCGAATTCTAGATCGCGCTGGCGTGAGCTACATCATCCTGGGCAATGAAGAAGGGTGCACCGGCGATCCTGCGCGTCGTATCGGGCACGAATATCTATTTGAGATCATGGCCCGACGCAACATAGAGTCCCTCGAACCACATAAACAAACCAAGATCGTTACCACGTGTCCTCACTGCTTCAACACGCTTAAAAACGAATACCCGGATTTCGGTGGAATGTACGACGTCGAGCACTACGCCACATTCATTAGGAAACTGATGGACGATGGGAAACTTAAACTAGGAAAACCAATCGAGGCAAAGGTCACTTACCACGACTCATGCTATCTGGGCCGACACAACGGAATCTACGACGAACCGAGGGAGCTACTGGAGTCGATATCTGGAATCGATCTGCAAGAGGTACCTCTGCGGAACCGTGAACGCGGGTTCTGCTGCGGCGCCGGGGGAAGCCATATGTTCGTCGAAGAGACATCCGGGGAACGCATTAACCATCTCCGAACCGATCAGATCCTTGCAACGTCTCCCGATAAAATTGGCGTATCTTGCCCATTCTGTCTCCAGATGCTAACCGACGGAGTCCAGAACGCTGGCAAAGCAGGCGAAGTTGAAGTGGTCGACGTCATCGAACTCATTAGCGAATCGATGGAATAGCAAGACCACTGCGAGGCCCCAGCGAAATGAGCCCGCTGCCTCAACCCCTCAGAATGCTAATTGCCGTCTCGCGCTAGACATATAATGAGTCTGTTGCTGTCACGTTTAGGGGGCTCACTCCATGAATGGGCACGGTAATCCCTATTACCGCAGGCAGCATCGCCGATCGGATAACCCAACCCTCCACAAGCCACGGTCTTGGAGACCATCTTCCGCCTCTGTTAATGATGACGTAAACTACCCACGGTAGCGAACAGCAAAAAGGGGGCTCCTATGGGCGACATTCTTATCAAGGGCGGCACAGTCTTGGACGGAACCGGTGAGCCCAGATACGAAGCTGACATTCTAGTGCGCGACTCTCAGATCGAGGAGATCGGAAAAGGACTCAGCACTACCGGCGAGACCATCGACGCCTCGGGCCTCTTCGTCACGCCTGGAATTATAGATCCCCATACCCATCTTGATGGGCAACTAATGTGGGAACCACGTGGCAGCTCCTCTTCGTGGCACGGAGTGACCACAGTTCTTATGGGAAACTGTGGCTATACCTTGGCTCCTGTCAAAGAAGCGGACCGAGATTACATCATCCACATGTTTGGCCAGGTGGAAGAGATCGCACCCAAAATCTTTCAGGAAAACCTCCCTTGGGACTGGGTGACGACGGCCGAGTACCTCGACAGCATGGACAAGGGGTTGGGCGCCAATGCCGTAACGATGGTTGGTCACTCCACCCTGCGCTATTACGTCATGGGCCAGGACGCCCTAGACCGTGCGGCGACCGAGTCGGAGATCACTGAGATGCGTCAGGTGCTCCATGACAGCGTGGAGGCTGGGGCATTTGGACTCACAACATCGCGGGCTCCAAGCCATTTCGGCTGGCGCGGGGAACCTGTTCCAAGTCGTCAAGCTACACCCGAAGAACTCTATGCTCTAGCAGACGAACTCAAAGCGCTGAACGCCACGGCCATGGGGTTGATACCACAAGGTTTGTTCGCCGGCATGAGCCCCGAGGATAAAGACCTAATCTTCAACCTTGCAAAACGTAGCGGTACAACAATCCAGCTCAACGGAGTCAGTAACTCTGATGCCTGGGAATTCATGGCCGAATCCCGGAAAAAGGGTGCAGAGATCTACGGCGTCATGGGCTCACAACCGTTCTACAAGATCTTCAGCATCAACTCGGGAACCACGACCTTCAACAGCATGGACACTTGGTTCGACATCATGGGGAAGACCCCCGAGGAACGACGCGCCAGGTTTGGCGAAGCCTCAATCCGACACCAACTTCGTGATGAGGTCGACGCAGAGGCCGGCATGGATGCCCGCAATATGCGCCGACCACGCATCGTATGGG
>CAZUGG010000210.1:0-13934 GCA_964619905.1 uncultured Dehalococcoidia bacterium | reverse complement strand
GCCTTTACTGTTCTCCATCCAGATATTGCACTCCACTAAGTGCTTCCCGTCCATTTCGTACTTTCGAGAAACGCTGCCTGCTAAGGTCAGATCCTCGTCTGTGAGATCCATTCCTCTGTACTGCACGCTGAGCTTCCTCAGTTTCGCGCCGGGACCAGCCCAATTCGTCACCAGTTGGCCAAGCCACGCGTTTTTGAGTGCCCCATGGATTATTACGCCCGGCAGGTTGTTGTTAAGTGCGAAGTCTTTGTCGTAATGGATCTGATAAAAGTCCAATGAGGAACCGGCGTACATTACCAACTGTTGGGTGGAGCAGTTCTTGGTGATAGGAGGTATCTCGGTTCCCTCCTGCACATCTTCCCAGTAGACGGGCATCTTTCAGCTCCTAGTAGAGGATTCGGGTCGAGGTTTGTGTGGCCACGGTATCGCCTTCTGCGTTCGAGTACCTGGTGATCACCTGGCCAATGAACATCTCGCCCATCCGCCCCTGTTTTACGTTCATGTCTTTGAATTCGGACGTGACAGTGATTGTGTTGCCAGGGTAAACGGGCTCGAAGTACTCCCAGTCGCTGCCGCCGTCCAGCACTCGGTCTAGACCGGTCTCCTCCTTCGGGTCTATGGGTAAGGGTTCTGGCACCATGCACCGAAGAAAGGTTGGTGATACCACCGAGTCCTTGTAGCCGTGCTGCTTGGCGAAGCCCGAATCGTAATAGAGTGGGTTGTCATCCCCTATGGCTTCCGCGAACCGCTTCACGTGCCATCGTTCCACGGGGTAGCTCACCGGTTGGGATTTGACACCGATGGCGTCGCGCATCTTTTGAGAAATGATTTCCTTGGACATGCGGAGCCTCCGAAGGGAGCGCAGAGGGGTTCGTTCGGGAGCGGAACGGGCCGCAGTGTATCCGACGTCCTGATGGGTGTCAACGGGAGTAGCGGAGGGTCTGCTTAGTTGGCAATTGGCGCGAAGAAGAACATGTAGCGTTCACAGCCATCGCGGAAGCGCAGGAGGTGGCCCTCACCTGAGGTGTCCTCGACTTTAATGATGTCGCCTGCTCCAACCGTCATTGTCTGACCGTCGCCAACGATTACGTCGAGATTGCCTTCTAGAAGTACGAGATACTGCTTGCGAGGGGCGGGATGGAGGTTTGGCATTGTTCCTGTCGAGATGCGAAGGTTCGCCTGACCGCTGAGCGGGCTGAGCAACATGGATTCCACGATCTCAGTTTCTTGTTTGAGAGCAAGTGGTAACTCCTCAAGATGGGAACGATTATCCGGCCCGGTGTACATGCGGATCATCTTCATTGCGACCTCCGCCTGGCTCGTGTAGCCCAGAGTGGTCGCATGTTAGCACGCAGGCAAACTCATTGGTGGTGTAATATGTGCGGCCGAACCAGTTAGTGGCGGCGTTAGCCACTCTTTTGAAGGATCGTCAGAGTTTTAGTCAAGGATTACAATTCCTCCTATTCGCTTTACCGGCCTTGCTGTGTTAGCTTCCTGTCGCTCACGTAGATGGGGTCTTCGAGTATCGAGCCGGATTTAGCCCCTCGAAAGGCAAAAATGGCAGCGGGAATTACCGGTATTAGCAAGCCACCAAATTTCACCCAGCGAATTGCCCGGTCGATTGTTATGTCCGGCGCCAAGCGGAGCATTCGAAAGGGTGTTTTGCACGTCACTATGCCAGACGGCGAAGTCGCGGAGATTGGTGACGACCCAAGCATGGGTGAGGCACGGATCGAGATTCGTAGCCCCGAGTTTTTCACTCGAGTGTTGCTGCATGGCGAGATCGGCTTCGGTGAGGCTTATATGGATGGGCTTTGGGTCACTGACGAACTTGTCGCACTGCTTTACCTGGCAATCACGAATCGGGAGGACGCCCGGCGTGAATTGGGGCGACTGAGTTTCTTTTCGAAGCTCTGCAATCGCCGCCGCCATGTCAGCCGTCACAATTCGAAGGACAACTCGAAAGAGAATATTCATGACCACTACGACCTAGGGAATCGGTTTTTCCCGCTCTTTCTAGATGATTCCATGACCTATTCCTGTGCGCTCTTCGAGTCCCAAGACCAACCCCTGAATGAGGCACAGGCAGCGAAGTATCGTGAGGTGTGTGAGAAAGCCGGAATTGAGAAAGGTAACCGGGTTTTAGAGATCGGGACAGGATGGGGAGGTTTTGCTCTTTTTGCCGCTCGCGAATACGGTTGCCACGTGACTTCTATTAGCATCTCCGAAGAACAAGTCGCTCTGGCCTCTCAGAGAGTGCAGGAGGCGGGCCTCCAATCGCAGATAGACGTTCGTTTCCAGGATTACCGTGACGTTACAGGTGAATTCGACTCCATCATTTCCATTGAAATGTTTGAAGCTGTGGGTGCCCAGTACTTCTCCACGTTCTTTAAAAAATGTGATGAGGTGCTCAAACCTGGTGGCCGAATGTGCATGCAGGTCATTACGGTTCCAGACCGGAACTTTCCACCGCAGCGCGACGGGGTCAACTGGCTCCAGAAGTACATCTTCCCAGGTGGGGTGTTGCCCTCGCTAAGTGCCATGGAGCAGTCGCTTCAGCCGACAAGCCTACTAATGACTCGAATCCAGGATATCGGCAAACATTACGCGACAACGCTCGAATTGTGGCGTGAAAAGTTCTTCTCCAACATTGACGCTGTGAAGGCCCAAGGCTTCGATGATAGGTTCGTCAATATGTGGGAATACTACCTTGCGTCTTGCGAAGCTGCATTCCGTGCGCGCTCCATCAGTGACGTGCAGGTGGTGTTCGAGAAACCCGAGGGAGCTTCTTTGGGCATAGGGGTCGCGGCCGGACCGTAGCGTCCTTTTTTAGGGTGCATCAATTAATGACTGGCCACGAATCGATTCGGCGAGCCCTGTTTAGTTCAGTTATGCGATGCTTGCCAGTCGCCTCTAGGGGATTTGATCTGAGAACTCCTCAACGGTAAGGGTGTTGCCAAAGACGCTGCCAACGAGGATTCGGTGGGCCTCCTCGTTGGGGTCTGACGTGGCATCCGAGAGCACGCTCACCCCGTAAGAGCTGTCAGCGGCCCAACACGCGGTGTACATAATGGCGCCTGTGGTCCTGACACCCATCAGGACAAGATGCGTTCGCCCCTGTGCTTTTAGGATGTCATCCAAGTCTGTGCTCGCGAATGCTCCAACGCGTCGCTTCCTGATAATCGTTTCGCCTTCAACGTAAATATCAGGATGAGGCTCGACTTGGGGGCCACTTCCCTCCAATGCATTCTTTCCTTCTTTGAAGGCCTCGAAGGCGCTTCCCGGAACCACCTCGGGGTACCCGGGCCTGAACTGAACGATTCCATGGAGTACTGGTATGCCGGCCGCTCGTGCTGCCTCCGCTGCTTGGCTGCCCTTTGTGGTGAGCCAGGAGCCGTAGTTGCCCATGATGCCTTTTGTCATTGAGAGCGCGATGAGCGCCGTTTTTGAGGGGTCGAATTTTGACATCGGAAGTCTCCAATCAAGCCCTTTGGACTTAAGCAGGCCGCAGTCTACCTGATCCCCTGGGTTACTTCCGAGAGATAGGGTTTGACGCTAAATGTGTTTAGCTTCGTGTCGAACTGGGCGGCTGTTCGCGTGTGCGTACTCGGCTGGCACCTTTGAAACCAAGAAAGCCCGAGATCTCCCTCGGGCTTTCTTGGTTTGGCGCCCGCCTCTTAAACCTAGAGCTTGTCGAGCTCGGCGAGCACGTCTTCCACGTCAGGACGGCCGCTCGAGTAGATCTCTTTGAAGCGGATGATGCCCTCCTGGTCGATAATGAAGAGCGAGCGGCGGGCCATCCCCGAGTCCTCGTTATAGACGTCATAAGCTTTAGCGGTGTCGCCTTTGGGGTGGTAATCGGCCATGATCGGATGAGAAATACCACCGAGGCTTGTGGCAAAGGCCTTCTGGCTGAACTGACTGTCCGTGCTAGCGCTCAAAACCTGAGCGCCTTTCTCCTCAAAACGCTTGTTGGCCAAGTGAAAAGAGGAGACTTGGTTCGTTCAGCCACCTGTGAAAGCGGCAGGGAACCAGCCTAAGACTACGGTTTTACCTTTTAGATTGCTAAGACTCACCTTCTCCCCTGTCGAAGACGGCAGGGTGAAGTCAGGAGCCTTGTCTCCTACCTCTGCTGACATTGAGTCTCCCCCTAACATGTAGTTTCCCTCGACCTGAGCCGTAGGGCGGCAACATTATATACGCGCGTGGATAGCGATGTGACCGTTGGGTGGAGAATGAGAGGTTGCTTTTGTCATCGCGCAAAAGTTCCAAATGACACTCCGTGAACTAGTTTGGTATAGTGAGTCGGCCCGCCAAAGCGGAAGTGGCTCAGTGGTAGAGCATCTCCTTGCCAAGGAGAGGGTCGCGGGTTCGAATCCCGTCTTCCGCTCCAGAGCTAGTTAGAGCTGGTCCAGCGACCACCAACGGCGGTCCTTTTCCTGATCGGAGCCGACCCTCACGCCCGACTAGGTATTGTTTGCGAACCCTTGGGCTCAAGAATGATGAGTTTTGCTTTTCGGACTAGCTGGAGTCTTGTCATTTCCGCAAGAGGGCCTGAGAATTTTAAGGCTGTGCGTTTTCCCACTGTCACCCATTCGAATCGCTGATTTCGGTCGCAAGCTAACTATGCCTAGGTTGAACTCCCGGGGATCATAAGTCTTGGACGAACTGTTTGGCATCCCAATGAGCGCCGTTGTCACGGTGCTCGGTATTTTGTTCAGTATCGTCTTCGCCGTTCTCCTCTATATCTTTGTCCGAAATCGCCTAGCAGTGAGGATGGCTGCCAGGAATGTTCCGAGGCGGAAGGCTCAATCGGCACTGATCATTGCTGGGCTGATGATGGCGACCGTCACGATCTCGAGTGCTTTCACGACCGGAGATTCTGTAGCAATCAGCATCGAGACGGTCGCGACAGAAGATTTGCGTCACTTGGATCAGTTTGTTCGTGTGGATGACGACTCAAACGTCTGGGAAGGGAGAGCGACCCCAGACGAGTTCGATGAGGCCCTCTTCTCAAAGATCGGTCCGGTTTTGCAGGCAGACCCTGGAATTGATGGCGTTGCACCGCTGCTATTCGAAGGCATTGCCGTTATCAACTTCAAAAAGAAGTTGTTCGAGATCAACGGGGTACTCACGGGTGTGGATTCTGAGGCTGCTAGTGACTTCGACGACCTTGAAACAACTGACGGAGATCTTGTCGACCTGAGAGCGCTTGCTGCGCATGAGGTTTATATCGATCGGGAGGGTGCAGCCCAGATCGGAGTTGTGGCAGGGGACATCGTGGGTATACCTGTGGGCCCGGGAGTTGTTAAGGAGTTTAGGGTCAGGGCAGTGACCGAGGGGTTCTACGCTAAGCGCCCTGAAGACGGGATCGTTGTAATGATGGGACTGGATCGCGCCCAGGAGCTGACTGGGAAGGTCGGACTTCTTAGCGGGATTATGGTCTCAAACGTCGGTGAGGGCGACGCAGGGCTGGCTTCTACGGATGTTATTCAGGAAAGACTCGCCGACTTGCCAATATTTCGGGACAACGGGTTAGAGCTGTTCCCGCTGAAGAAAGACCTCGTTGAGATTGCAAACACCATAGGTTCGGTTTTCGTTTCGCTGTTCACATTTTTCGGACTCTTCTCCATAGGCGTAGGCATTCTGCTCATCTTCCTTATTTTTTCGATGCTTGCCGCTGAACGAAAGTCGGAGATGGGAATGTCGCGAGCTATTGGAATGCGCCGCAGCCAACTGGTGCAGACCTTCATTGCCGAGGGAGCTATTTATAGTATCGGATCAGCGGTCGTAGGCACGTTGATAGGTGCGGCTATAGGATCGTTGCTCGTAATCGGAGTCTCAGGTGCGTTCACGCAAAACGCACCTGGTGACTCGTTCAATTTGGCTCCCGCGGTGAGCCTGCGCAGCCTTCTAGTTTCTTTCTTTCTTGGAAGCCTAGTGACATTTATCACGGTTGGATTTGCTTCGTTCCGAGTAAGCAGGCTCAATATTGTTAGGGCCATTCGTGACCTGCCCGAACCCCAAAGGCTTAGAGCAGGAATTGGAACACTGGTCTGGGGACTCATCCTAAGCACCTTTGGGGCTCTCGTGCTTCTTAGTGGTTTGGGTTCAGCGCAGTTGACGCTGTTCACCCTTGGGTGTGCACTGCTGCCCATCGGGGTTGCCCTTTCCCTACGTTTTTTTGGGGTCGCACCTCGATTACTGCTCACCGCTGTAGGCGTGTGGCTCCTGGTGCTCATGTTGCCGATCCAGCACCCTTCCGTCATCGATGCTATCAAGGATGATTGGAAGAGTGATTTTTCAATCTTCCTCGTGAGTAGTTTCCTGCTGGTAATCGGGGCGGTGTTAGTTTTGATGAATAACACCCAAGTGTTGCATTCAGTCGTGGGATGGTTCGCGGGGCGGTTTGTTGGCCTTGCGCCCGTTATCAAGTGGGCTGCAGCCTATCCTCTGAGCAATGGATTTCGTACTGGTGTCTCCGTCTTAATGTTTGCTGTTGTTGTTCTGTCGATCACGACAATCTCCGTGATCAATGCCAGTTTTGGGGACATCATCGAGGACCAACAACGCCTGGCTGGCGGCTATGACGTAGTTGGCGTAACTACTGGTGACTTGAACCCTATCCCCGACTCCGCCTCCGTGGTGCAAGCTGACTCTGGTCTAAGCTTCGTGAGTCGGGATGCAGGTGCCCCGCAAATCGGAACCTTCAGGAAGATTGGGTTTGAAGACGCGGAGGCTAAACTCCCTTGGCAACCTGATTCCGCCTTTGACGATACGCCAGTCACGGGCGTTGATCCGGATTTCGTTAGGACGAATGATTTCAAGATTGAATTAGCAACGGAGGAGTTCGCCAACGAAAACGGTTTCGATCAACGTGCTGTCTGGGAAGCCTTGGCCGAAAGACCAGGAACGGCGCTGATCAATGCGGAACAGGTTCCATCGCGTTCTAATTTCGTTTTCGGGGGTGTCGAGGGCTTCAACCTCAATGATGTAGAGGGTTTCTTCGCCGAGAACGAGGTGATGGATCCGATCCCGGTTACGGTCCTTGACCTTGAGAGCGGCGTGAGATTCGATATCACCGTCATTGGGGTCATTGACAGTCTTGCCTCTGGGTTCTTCGTCCCGATGGGGATCTATGTCTCCACCGAATTCCTCACGAACCAGGTTGGGAGGGCAATCGACATTACGAGTGTCTGGTTCGAAGTGGAGCCTGGTACGCTCAACGCAGATCGCCAGATCGAATCGGCGTTCTTCCCCTTCGCCCTGGAGACTATTTCGATAGAGGAGGAGATCGCCGACAGCCAGGCGGCGAATTCTGACTTCAACACGCTGTTGCAAGCCTACATGGGTTTAGGACTGGTAGTCGGTATCGCTGCTCTCGGCGTTATCAGTGCCCGTTCGGTGATTGAACGTCGTCATCAGATAGGTGTCCTTAGAGCGATAGGTTTCTCCAGATGGCGTGTGCAGTTAAGCTTTTTACTAGAGTCTTCTTTCATTGCAATTTTGGGCATTGGGCTTGGCATCGGGTTGTCACTGTTACAGACCAACTTTGTGATAGGGCCGAGTATTAGTTCCAACGAGCCACAGTTTGTCATCGCTGTTCCTTGGACCCGGGTCATAGTGATTGCCGTTCTAGCGTATCTTTTCACTTTTCTGACCACAGTGCTCCCGTCTCGCCAGGCGGCTAAAGTTCCACCGGCTGAGGCACTCCGGTATGAATAGAATGGGGCTTCAGGTCTCTGGAAACCAGAGCATGATATTAGGCCTCCTTTAATGGGGTGACGACATATAGCCAGAGAGTGACTATGGCGGTGACGACCCCCATGACTAGGAAGGCTGGCTGTAGACCGATGCCTTCGGCAAGGGCACCCATTGCTAGGCCGCCGAAGGGTGTGAGGCCCCACGTCTGGAAGTAAAGCGCTGTCACCCGTCCCCGATATTGGGCGGCGACATTAAGTTGGATGAGCGTGTTGTTCATTACTTGCTGGATAGCGCTTGCCAAGCCCATGCCGAATACGAGTAGAACGATCAGCGGAAGGATGTCGGTCATTGCCATGGCCATCAAGCCGAGGCCCATGCCCAGTACAGTGGCCACCAGGATGTGCCCTCTATTGCGCGACTGATCAAATACAACGAGTCCGGCCGCTCCAATGAATGCGCCAGCACCACCTCCAGTAATGAGCAATGCGAATCCGCTGTCGTCTAATCCAAGGACATCACCTGCAAATGCAGGCATTAGGGAGAGGTAGGGCCAGGCCATCGCTGCATTTACGACGGCGATGAGTACAAGCGCAGAGAGCAGTCGGTCTAGCCGGACGTAGGCGAGACCTTCGTTTAGGTTGCGGAAGATCGAGACGGCGGATGAGGCTCGTTTTGGTGTTCGCGTTTGGATCATGAGAATGGTGATCATGCCCACCAAGTACCCAGCGGCCTGAAGGAAAAAGGCGCCCTCAAGACCAACCGTGGCGAAAAGTACGGCCCCCAGCATCGGTCCGAAGATGCGGGAGGAGTTTTGCACCATTGAGTTGAGGGCTATAGCGTTAGGAAGGGCGGCGCGGCCGACAAGGGCGTAAATGATCGCCTGGCGAGGAGGCCCGTTAATCCCAAACAGGATTCCGCTCAAGACAGCTAATACGTAGACCTGCCATATAACCACCGCGTCAAAGAGCACGAGCAGCGCTAGGGTTAAGCCAACAGCGCTCATGAGGGCTTGACTGGTCCAAATGATCATGCGCTGCTCGAACCGGTCGGCCAAGGCGCCGGCGATCGGCGCACTAAGGAACATGGGGAATCCCTGAGCGAACATCACCAAACCCAGTTGGAGCGGTGAGTCGGTGAGCTCGAAGACGAGCCACCCCTTAGCGACTTGCTGCACCCAATTGGCGATTCCAGTGGAAGCGCTGCCAACTATGAGGCGTCGAAAGTCTGTATGCGCAAGAGAGCTGAAGCTGCGGCCTGCTCTGACCCGGAGCATGCTCTGAGCTAGCTCAGTCCAGGAGCTTGGCGGGACATCTTCAAGCTAAACCTCAAAGCTCAGCGAATGCCTCTACTCCCGCCTCTGCGCACTCTTGGTCTTGGGTGTAATAACCCCCACTCACCCCGATACCGCCAACGATCTGACCGTCCTGCTTGATGGGAATACCACCCTCGTAAACGATGAGCCGGTCTGCATGAGTTATACCATGGAGCAGCGGGCCATCGTCCTTGATGAAGTCCCACCACTCTTTGGACGACAGGCCGAACCCAACAGCTGTGTAGGCTTTGTCCTGGGCAATTTTCACTGAAAGGAGTGCTGCGCCGTCCATTCGGCTGAAGGCTTTGAGATTCCCGTCGGCATCAACGATTGCGGTGCACATTGGAACCTTGAGGTCTCGGGCTTTTGCTTCGGATGCTTCGATGACGGACTTGGCCGCTTCCGCCGTGATCGTGAACTTCTGAATAGTTGACGCCATGGTGCTGCCTCCAGTTGGATTCTAGGCGGCGCGATTCTAGCACAACCGAGTGAGATCGCACTTAGCGGTAGCGGCTGATGACCTCATGGGCGAAACGTTCCATGTAGGGATACATCTTCTTTGCAGGTAGTCCAGACGGGGTGGTATTGCCTCCGCCGAAAACTAGGTGAGTATATGGTACCTCCTCCAATTTTGCGTCGATGCGTCGAACGATCTCTCCTGCGTCATCGACGACGTAACCATCAAGGCCCCAAGACGTCCGGCGACCTTTGCTCTGCAAAACCTTAAGCAGGGCTGGGTCATGTCCGCTGTATGCGGACTCCTCGTACCATCCCTTCATTGCGGTACTTTGCCAGTGAACATATGGCCGAATCTCCTCGATTGTCTTGTCGCGGTCATCGGTAATGAAAAACGAATCGACAATCATCCCCTGGAGGCCAAATTGGTTTGGGTCCCGGCCTCTGGCTCTCAAGGCATCACAGTAGGCTTCGTATGTTTCCTTCGCGTTGCCGCCAACGTCGATAAGGAGTAGCGAGGCGTCGTGTCTTGCCGCACGCTCCGCCGCTGGGATACTCCTGGCTCCTATCCAGAATGGCAGCGGCCTTTGGACTGGCTTCGGATACACGGAAGCATTATTCAATTGATAGTGGCGACCGGAGAAGGAGAATGGTTCCTCACCTAATGCCTTACGAATGATCTCGAGCCCCTCTTCCATGCGCTCGGCTCGACGACGGCGGTCAATGCCGAAGGCCTCGAACTCTTCCTTTCGGTAACCTAAACCCATTCCTAACAGTAGACGCCCATTGGAAATGACATCAACGATGGCGGCATCTTCAGCGACCTTGAGGGCGTTGTTTAGGGGCAAGAGTAAAAGCCACGTCCCAATCTTGATACTTTTTGTCCGGGCCGCAATCGCCGCTGCGACAGTGAGTGGAGAAGGGTTGTATCCATCGCTGGGAGAGAAATGGTGTTCTGGTAGCCACACTGTGTCGAAGCCGAGCTCCTCCGCATAAGCAATCTGCTGGAACATGTCCTCATAGAACTGAGCTGGGTCTTGTTTGAACACCTCTGGATTTCTGAAGTTGTACGCGAGCCCGAAATCCATCATTCACCCCCTCTGGAACCGCTTACTCGGCCTCAACTTGTCGGACCAAATCCACGAGTCGCTCCAGGATCCCGACGCGGGTTTCTAGGCCCGGTTTGGCATTCGGTAGTCCCCCCGGGGCAGGCCGCGCGGCAAGTGTGGTTACCCCTGCATCGCGGTAGGCGCGGATACGCTCCTTTATCATCTGGTCAGTCCCTATCAAGTGACTCTTGAGGACGACATCCGTTGGTACCAAGTCCCGTGCTTCTTTGTGCCTACCTTTGAGCCACAAGTTCTGGATTTCTCCAGCGAGTTCCGCATATCCTGCGCGGCCATAAGCCTGGTTGTAGAAGTTGTGAGATCTTGACCCCATGGCTCCCCAGCTATAGGCAATTGCCGGTTTCATGTCTTCAACCGCACTATCTACGTCCTCTGTAAACCAGACCGTACCGCCTACTTGTAGGTCAAGGTCCTCCAGCGAACGTCCGGACATCTTTGCGCCCTCGGCCATCGGACCAAAGAAGATCTCGGCGTGCTCTGGCATAAAGGACGTGCCTCGCCAACCGTTGGCTATCTCGCCGGTTAGTCTTAGGTTCGCTGGCCCGAGGGATGCTACGTAGATGGGCAAGTCGGGTGTAGGCTCTGCAACGCTTGCAAGCGGCTTCCCTTCGCCCTCTCGAATGGGCATCTTATAAAACTGTCCATGATAAGAGAGCCGTTCCCCCCTGAAGATCTTCTTCAAGATCTCGATTGTTTCTCGTGTTCGTTGGATGGGTTGATCAAAAATGATGCCGTGCCACCCCTCCATTACCTGAGGGCCACTAGTACCGATGCCGAGTTTGAAGCGACCTTCCGACATCGAGTAGAGGGACATGGCTGTCATCGCGAGGTTTGCTGGGGTTCGTGCGCCAACCTGCAATATGCTCGTGCCCAACCCAATGGTGGATGTTTTCGCGGCGAGGTATGCCAAAGGTGTTGCACCGTCGTGGCCCCAGGCCTCTGGCGACCAAAGGCTTGCGACACCGACACGCTCAGCCTCCTGGGCGAACTCGGTGATGCCTTTCCAATCTTTGACTGCGTATCCGGTCACGAAGCTCGTGGATACTTCCATAGATCACCTAGTTGAGTAACGTTTTTCTAGGAGCAGCGGTGCCGCAATCTTAATCTAAAGGGGACCTTAATTGGCAGGCTAGAGTAACTCGTCGGCGAGGGCACGTATATCGTTTAGAGCCTCGGCCTCATCACGCGGAGTTGGCGGTCGGATCAAGACGCGGTATGACCCTGCCTCATGTAGTTTTGTGACGGTCTCTAGGTCATGCTCGTCACTGTATACGGAGATTGATGGCCGCGGACGGCTATTGTGCGACGAGATTTCGTCCAGGACTTTGCGTGCTTCATGCACTTGATCAAGAGTCACCCAATGGGGCACCCAACCGTCAGCCCAACTTGCGACACGGTTAAGGACGTTTGGGGCAGTTCCCCCTAGAAGGATTGGTGGGTGGGGCTTCGCGCTAGGGTGAGGTAAAACGCGCACAGGCGGGTAGTCGTAATACTGTCCGTGGAACTCTGCGACCTCGTTGACCCAGGCTTTTTTCATGGCCAGGCAGCACTCTTTCACTTGGGCCCAGCGATGATCAAAATCTACGCCGAAGATCTCGGCTTGTTCTCTAAGCCATCCAGCTCCTACACCGACCAGCACTCTTCCTTCGCTGTACAAGTCTAGTGTGGCGATCTGCTTGGCTAGCGCCAGCGGATTTCGTTCCGCTGGAAGCAGGGTTGCTGTTCCCAACTTAATACGGGTTGTCACAGCCGAGACTCGTGCGAGCATCACAAGGGGATCGTTGAAACCTGGGACCTGCCCTTTTTTAAAAACGCGTGATTCGCTGACCACATTCACTGGCGCAACACTATGCTCTTGTGCCCAGAATGACTCAAAGCCGAGCTGCTCTGCTTCTTGTGCCAGAACAACAGTATCGACACCCAACTTGGGATGTCGTGGGGGTATGGGTGTAACTAAACCGATACGGAGATCGGGCATTATTAAGGCCAGTCTATGCCGTATCGCCTGACGTCTAGGACTTGGCCTGAGTATCGGGGAGCAATGCCGCTTGCTATGTCCACGACTGGCTGGCCCACGTCTTCGGGGTTGATCCAATCTGTCCAGTCGAAGTCGGGAGGATGGATTGCCTGAGCGCCCTCCGTCCTCACCTTCGCTGGCCAGAGTGCCACGACGGATATGTCCCGTTCGCGAACTTCCTCCGCGAGCCCCAGGGTTAGGCGTTCGATAGCGGCTTTAACTAGTCCATAGACAGCGTCATTAGGGAAGGCGATGTACTGGCCAGAATCTGAGCTCACGTTGATGATGATGCCGCCGCCCTGACGTGACATGGGCGGGATTGCGGCTCGGCAACAGAGAAAGGTGCCGCGGATGTTCAATGTCACCACGCGATCAAAACGGTGCAAGGGATAACCTTCTACCGGAGCAAAGGTGCCGGAGCCACCCGCGTTGTTTATGAGAAGATCGATTCTGCCGAATTCACCTAGGACTTGCTCGAATAGTGAGTGGACGCTCTCCTCTTGGGTAACATCGCACTGAACGGGGATCGCGGTGCCGCCGCCGGCTTCGATTTCGGCGGCCGTTTCCCCCACTGTGCCGGGAATGCGGTCTCGTTCGGTGATGCTGCGAGCAGCGACGACTACGGCAGCACCTTCGCGGCCCAGAACTGTGGCGATCCCCTTGCCGATGCCTCGACTTGCCCCGGTCACAATGGCTACTTTGCCAGTTAAACGTTTCACGCTGAGGAGTATGCCATAGGTTGAATCAGTTATCTTCCCTGATGCTCCGACATTTGGCGACGCCAGAAGGCCTCTGTGAATGGATCGTAGACTTCACCTTCGTTGAAGGGATATGTGATGTCGTCTTCAGCCATCAAACCGTGTTTCTTCACGAATTCGAGAGGGTCATCCAGAATCTGACCGGAATACCCCATCGGATCGTCGAGAGTCGCCAGATAGCCGACGATGGATCCGGGCACGTGCGCAGTATGTCGTTTTCGTCGGTCAAAGTTGCCCATGGCTTGGGTCGTGACACGCTCGGTCAGTACGCTGCCAGGGTGCAATCCGACGAGGGCGATGTGATCGTCGTGCAGCTCCCGGGCGAGCATCATTGTGGCCCAGTTCAGTTGCGCCTTTGTCGAGGGGTATAGGGAAGAAGTCGAACCCTTGCCAGGCTTATATGCCGAATCCAAATGGTATGCCATGGTCGTTGTGATGTTGATCACGAGGCCGTTTCCTTGTGCGCGCATGTAAGGGATTAGCTGGTGCGTGAAAAGTAGTGGTGCACGGACATTACAGTCGAGTAGCTTTGCTAGATCTGCCCAGTTGCTAGTGGCGAA
>CAZUGG010000209.1:0-5291 GCA_964619905.1 uncultured Dehalococcoidia bacterium | reverse complement strand
GAGTCAGCGATGTAGAGAAGAGTCTCGTCCGGAGAGAAACAGAGGCCATTGGGTCGGTCCATATCGTCGACGACGGGAGCTATTCCCCCGTCGTTAGGCTCAAAACGAAAGACGTAGTTTGCAGGAAGTTCCTGTTGCTCTGGAGTGATCGTATAAGGAGGATCCGTAAACCAAATTGAGCCATCCGACTTCACAACAACATCATTGGGAGAGCTCAGATGCATACCGCCGAAGTGTTCAGCCAGGATAGTGACCGATCCATCAAGCTCTGTCCTCTGAAGGTTGCGGCTGACATGACCCGCCGTGATCAGACGGCCTTCCAGGTCACGCGTGTTGCCATTGACCTTGCCCGAAGGCTCACGATAGACGGTGAGGCCTTCCTCCTGCGACCACCGGTGGATCCGATCCTTATGCAAGTCGCTAAAAAGGAGGTGGTCTCCCATCCAAACTGGGCCTTCGGTGAAGCCGAAGCCACCGGCAACCTTCTCAACCTTAGAGCTCCCAGTGAGAATCGCCTTGAACCCATTAGACCTGATATCAAAATCGCCTTCGGGCACCGTATTCCCTCCAGAAGCGCTCTCGAAGCGCGGGCACCGTAGCATGGGCCCGACCGAGCGTCAACGAGAGGTCGATTTCGACCACATGCTAGAATTCGCTTGTCGGAATAGACTCCCTAACTGGAGTGAAGTGCCAGTCTACGAGTATCGGTGCGAAACCTGCCGCAAGAGATCTTCCGTATTTGTTAGGACCTTCTCGACGGTCCCAAATGCAGTCTGCGATCATTGCAACGGCACTAAGATGAACCGCATCTTCTCGCGGTTTGCCATCAAGCGTGGGGATAGCAAACAAATGGGCATGGACGTCGACTCCGGCTTCGAAGGTCTTGACGGCGACCCAAGAGCTATGGCTCACATGATGCGCGAAATGAGTGACGAGATGGGTGAGGAGATCGATCCCGAAACAAACGAATTGCTGGGGCGAATGGAGTCTGGTGAGATGCCCGATGATCTCGAGGGTGACTACGACGACAGCTTTGGAAATGATACCGATTTCTAGACGAGATGGAATCCTAGCTAGAGAAACGCGTAATGCCTATCTATGAATATGGCTGCGACTCCTGCGGCCGCAAGACATCTGTATTCGTCCGTACTATAAGCAACCCTAGGAAGCCTACCTGTGATCACTGCTCTTCAGATAAGACAACTAGACTCATCTCAGGGTTCTCGGTGACAAAGAGCATGTCTTCTGTTTGGGAGGATTCAGGACCTCCGTCAGCTGGAATGAGCAACGACGATTATTACAAAGACCCTCGCAACATCGGGAGGTGGACGGAGCAACGCCTTGAACAATTGGGGGTAGACATGCCAAGCGAGGCGAAGGATATGATCGACGCTGCCCGAGACGGAACAATGCCATCACCTATTGACGAGATCTGACGAAACCTTGAGCACCCTACCAACAGGCAATCTAGAGATCATCGCAGAGCGCATTCGCACCGAATTGACGCGTAAGCACGAAGCCAGGGAATCTGCATACCCCTTGTCACGCCAAGTGGTAAGGACCTCCGCGAACGCTATCCGTGCGGTTCACCGACATGAGTTTGAGCTAGCGAAGGACTTGCTAAAACAAGCCGCCGAACAGCTTCAAGAAATCGAAACTGCGACAGAGAACCACCCGGAACTGAGCTACGCGGGCTATGTCGACACTGCCCAAAAGGAGTTCGCGGAAGCAAACGTCACTCTAGCATTAGCATCAGGCCTCCCTTTGCCAGAACCCGAAGATCTCGGTGTGGCCTATGCACCCTACTTAAATGGCCTCGGTGAGGGCGCGAGTGAGATGCGAAGGCACCTGCTTGACGCCTTGCGGCACGACGATGTTTCTCGGTGCGAAGGGCTTCTTGCCTCGATGGATGACATTTACAACATCCTGGTCACAATGGACTTCCCTGACGCCCTAACGGGGAACCTTCGGCGCACTACGGACATGGTCCGAGGTGTACTCGAGCGAACCCGGGGAGATCTGACACTAGCGATAGAGCAGCGACGTTTAGTTGAGAAGTTAACCCAGGTCGAGGGTCGCCTCGACCCCTCAGAAACCTCTTAGCGCCGGAACACCCGGAAGGAGACTCGCCCTGACGATGCGAGCTCCTGAATCTTGCGCTGCCGCCCGGTCAACTTCGAACTCCCAGTCTTGAACTCTACAAAAACAATCTCGTCATCCTCAAACTGAACTCCATCGATCGGGGCACCCAGAAATCGGAAGTTGCTCGGATCCCACGGATAGTCCTCGCTCAGTGGCACCCATTGCTCGGACACCTGGCCAAGCTTCGTCAACGCACCCTGCCTTCGCGAATCCGAATCGCGCTTACCTCGGAAAAAGTGAAGCGCAACCCATAAAGAACACGTAAGCAGACAGGCGAGAACGACAATAACAACGCTGAGGACTGTGATCATGGACGCCTCCTGCCATCTAGATTAAGCAGCTCTCGCGTCAACCAGTGGATCTAATGGCGTCTCTGATTTCTTTGTTATCCGGGAAACGACCTGACTCCAATTTCGAGAACACAGCCGTGTCGCCAAGCGACACCTCGAACTGGCCTTTACTGCCGGGCACTAGAGTCACGCCACTCAGCTTGCGAGAGAACTCTTGAAGCATCTTCTCCGCCAAAATGACGGCTTCAGGAAGATAGCCTCACTCGTTACAGTAGACGATCTGGAGATGGTGTCTAGTCATCCTAGCAAAATGATAGCACTTCTCAAGGTAGGTTCTATCCCAACCACCTAGGCAGACTGACTCAGGATGACAGAAGTCCGTTACCACGATGTTCACCACCAACCCAGCGTTCCGGTTACCGTCGGTAAATGACAGAGTTCTCCGCGAAAACGTTCACTTCAGCAGCGGTCCGCCCATTTAGGTGTTGCACCTAATGGACTAGTGATAAGGCTTCGCTTGGGCCCAAAGAGTCTCGAGTACGCTAGTGTTTGACTCAAACGCCTTGACTAGTTGAGGCAAAAGATCATCATTCATGAAGTAAACCCGTTGCTTGTCTATCGGCGGGCACACAGGCTCTACGCGATTCCGCTCCCAACGGCCCCAGTACACTTCAAGACAGACATATGGATCGTCCACAGAGGCATCCCAGATACGGCGAACGCCCGGCTCACCCTTGGAACTTCGAATTAGAACGACATCGCCTTTTGTCATCATGCCACCCCAATCCGCTCCTAGGAGCCCGACCACTCCATCTTTTCGTTGCGCACCCAGCCCCCAGAGGCGTAGGTACCGCCATCCACGTGAATCGTGATCCCTGTTAGATAAGCTGACATATCTGACGCGAGAAAAACAACGGTCCCAGCGTAGTCATCTTCGGTGCCCTCTCGGCCTGCTGGGATGCTCCGAGCCCGGGTGGCATTCCCCGAGGTCGTTACACCTATTCCAGTCGTACCAGGGGTGGGGGTCGCGTCCGGTGCTATGGTGTTGAAACGAATACCATGATGTCCCACCTCACAAGCCATGGTACGTGCAAAGTTCTCCATCGCTGCCTTGCACGAAGCGTAAACCGCGAACCCAGGAGCGGCACGGTAGGCCTCAATACTAGTTACGTTTACGATCGAGCCCTTGATATCTAAACGAATCATCTCGTCAACAACCGTCTTGGTGCAGTAATAACAGGTTTTGAGGTTCGCTTTGATCAGAGCGTCCCAGGCGTTCTCGCTCTCCGCAATAAAATCCTCTCTGAAGGTGCCACCAACGTTGTTGACCAAACAATCGACCCGACCAAAGGCATCGATCGTCGCGCTTACCATAGACTTCACCTGATCGAAGTCACGAACGTCAACGGTTAGGGGCATTGCCTGGTAGCCGGCTTTTTGGATCTCTGCATAGGTCATCGCTGCTGCATCACCGTCCTTATCGGCTATTACAACGCTAGAGCCTTAAGCAGCAAGGCCCGTGGCTCATCCTCGGCCATTCCCCTTGGCGCCGCCGGTAACAATAGCTGCTCTGCCATCTAATGAAGCCAGGGACTTGTCGAGGGCCATAGCGACTCTCCTGCCTGGCTTGAAAAGGCCGGGCTCTGGAAGCGGAACTTATGATAGCCGCTCAGCATCCTATTTCAAGGACTCACCGACTGAATTGTTTCCCACACCCGAGGATATTGTGCTGTGAAAGTATTCAGCCTTGCCAATTGCAAGAAGAATCCCATCGCTACTTCTCCTATCCCGCTCGGTCCTGAACTTTCCCCTCAAGGCTTTTCCCTCCGGATTGAGGACGCGGTGCATGGTATGATTCGAGCCGGCCACAAGAGGAGTTGCCCATGATCCTCGACTTCGAGCGAGGAAGCGCAAACGAGCCCCGTGGGCATGCCATGGCGTATGCGACAAGCCTGACGGAGCCCGACGCTGTATATGCTTCGTATTTGGTGGTTCCACCAATCTCGATCGACCTAGCGAAATATATGCCGCCGATGTTCGCTGACAAGGTTTCGCTGGCCGACGCAGAAAGCGTCTCCGCTATCCCACTCCCACCCGTACCTGAGCAAGTAGAGAGCGTGGCTTTTGTGCTGCAACTCGCCGACGCCCGCGGCGATGACGTCGTAAACCTGGGAGCATTGGACACAAGTAACGTACATCATATGCTCTCTCACGTCAGCCAGGTTGCACAGGAATATCTGAGCCTCTACACGTCCTACACAGAAAGACTAAAACCAACCCGCGAAACTGCCGGGGCACAGCCCAACGCGGCCATTACAGGAGAAAGTGTCGAGGATGTTTTGGCCAGCTTCATGACGGAGAAGGAGAAGCTTGGCGAGATCTCGAAATTAATAGGTAAAGTCCGTTACGCCCTCGAGGGAAACGACACATCGCTAGCCAATGAGGCTCTGACCGAAATGGAGTCCGTCTCGACCAAGCTTAACGGAACTTACGAGCTGAATAAGCTCGCTGATGCAGCTCGCGTGCCTGGTGATAAGGGTCGCACCCTTACGGAGCTACACATCCGCCGTTGCTACATGCTATGCGATGAAGATTACGCCGGGGTAGAAAAGCTAGACGAGGAAATCCGAGGTCTGGAGTAAGGATTTGTTTCCGGGCTCAACGCTGACTATCCACAGAGTGGAGTTTTGACCACTTTCTCGCTGCCACAGCTTAGCTCCATCAGTTCTTCATAACTTGAGTCGCAGCCTTAAGCTCGTCGCGCAGCAGTCGCGGAATAAGGAAGTTGCGACGGACATGCTCCCTGCCCGACTTCCCAAGCTCGACACATTGCTCCTTATTTGAAAGCAGGTAGTCAAC
>CAZUGG010000208.1:0-6371 GCA_964619905.1 uncultured Dehalococcoidia bacterium | reverse complement strand
TAACACAGCCTCTGTCGCGGGAGTAGTGGGTAGACCAACTAACGCACCTTACGTGGCTTCCAAACACGCAGTCGTCGGTTTAACGCGACACATTGCTCTCCGTTACGGCCAGGATGGTATCAGGGCCAACTGCATCGCGCCCGGAACGGTAGACACGCCGCTGGTTCAGAGCGCCCAAGGCAAGAGCCCTGATGGCGAAACACCTTTAGGAGGCAGCGCAGCCATGTCCCCGTTGAAACGCCTGGCACAGCCCGAAGAAATCGCTGACGCCGCTCTTTACCTCTCGTCGGAACGAGCCGGTTTCGTCAACGGGACCTGTCTCGTAATCGATGGGGGCTTCACCGCAGGTTAAGCCCCCTCATTCGTTGATAAGCCCAATGCGCTTTGCCAATGCCAGCTTTTCCCGAACTCGAATAAGACCGGACGTGGTGACGGTCTCACCATCCATCTCGACAGCCACAAGACCGTCGCTGTCTGCGTCCAACAATCGTGGCAGCAATTCTTGCCAACGAGCAACCTCCTGGGCAGTAGGTGAAAAGACCTCATTAACAACTGCTACGACGTCAGCCGTGCTTTGGCAGTGGGCCCCCGTGTAGCCAAGGTCACAGTTCTCCTTGGCAAAACTTCTTACCGCACCAAGATCAGATTGCGATCCCACACCCCCACCGATAGGAAGCGCGACACCCGCAGCACGTACATCGACGAGGATCTTCGAGCGCAAGTACAGCGTTTCACGGCCCTCAGGAGTTGGCGTGTATCCAATAGAATTGGCGAGATCACCCCACCAACCACCGGCAACTCCGCCCATATAGGAGATGCGAGGAGATGCAGCCGCTATCTCAAAGGCGGCATGAACCCCTCGAGCAGTCTCGATAATCGGTCGAACCCATGTGTGACCAGCCGTCACTCCGTTGGAGCGCTCCGCTGCCTCCAGTAACCGACAAAAATCATCCACCTGATTTACTCGTTCGGCTTTCGGAATGCTGACGCAATGAAGCTCCGGGCATACAATCGCTTCAAGATCCTCTTTCGCCATCCCGCCGTCCAGCACATTGGTTCTGGCAAAGGGCACAATGCCCATCCCTCTGAGTTCCTTAGCGAGACCCGGGAATATTTGACGAGCGGCGTCTTTCTCCTTGGCAGGCGTCAAATCTTCCAAGTCAACACATATTGCGTCCATGCCCAGCTTCGCTCGGCTTAAGACCAGGTCCGCATCGTGAGCAGGCAGAAAGACTAAAGAACGGATAGCCTGTTGTTCGTTATTCATGCAAACCACCAGCATTCACCGACACGGTCTCACTAAAAACTCAAGCCAACCTGAACTTGGGGAGCGTGATCTCGTCGGTGACATCCTCGAATGAAACCTCGACAGCCGCACCAATAGGAATCGTGTCCCAAGTGGCGTTTATGATGTTCGCGAACATCATGGGGCCCTCTTGTAACCGCACCTGAACAACGTTGTAAGGCATCGCATCAGCAAAACTTTTCAAATAAGCCTGGTGCATCTCGATGCGACCCCAGACAACGCCGAGACCGCTAGCCTCAATCCATTCCCGCCTGTCTGAGATGCACATCGGACAGGTTAGATAGGGAGGAAACCAGACATGACCACAATCCAGGCAGTTAGGAAGCACGAAGCGATGCTCTTTGGCCGCATCCCAGAATTCTCTGTCTTCGCGACTGACTTTAGGTAAAGGCTTGTCGTAGTCCACGATCTATGCGTCCCTCGATAAAAGAGTTGCGCCCGACACCGGGGCCAGACAGGCATACAGCACACTCTCACAGTCTGGCACTTGGCGGTTGCCACACTCACCACGAATCTGTCTAATCGCTTCTGCCTGGTGATTCCAGCCCTGCATATACGCCTCGCTCATCATCCCCCCACTGGTGTTAACAGGGAGATCGCCACCCACTCGGATTCTTCCGCCCTGGATCCAATCCAACGCTTCCCCAGGCTCGCAAAAACCGAAGCCCTCTAGGGCCCACAGAACAGAGACGGAAAAGTTATCGTAGACCTGCAACGCACTAACATCATCGCGAGTTAGGCCCGAGCGCTCAAATATTTCGCTCGCCATTCCGGCGCAGGCCTCTGACCACAGGTCTTCTGGTACAAAGTGTTCCCGTAGTACGGCGCGTTCGGTAAAACCAGCTATCCGCACAGGAGGTTTGCGCAATGCCCGAGCCCGCTCCAAGGTCGTCACGATGTAGCAGACCGCGCCATCGGTGACAAGGCAATAGTCGAACAAACGAAGCGGTCTCGCAACGAATCTCGAGTCGCGATATGCCTTCCTGTCCAACGGCTGCTGCATCACTGCCTCCGGGTTCATCGAAGCGTGCTCCCGAATAGCCACTGAAACCTCACCTAGCTGGTCCGACTTGGACGCTAGGCCGTGGTCAGCAAGGTAATGCTCATACCCAAGCGCATAAAAGGCTCCAGGTGATGTAAGCCCGTAGACTGGATCGTAAAGATCGCCGCCACCTTCATTACCTCCAAAATGCACTCTCACCGAACGCATATTGGTTGAGTAGATAAGCGCAACGTAGTCAGCGAGCCCTGCCTGCACCGCAAGTGAGGCGTGAGCTAAAGCAACAGCGCACATTCTCCCGCTCATGGGATACGGCGCTAGGAACCGAACATCGCGAAGACCGGCTCTGAAGGCCAGGTTTGGATATGCTACGGAACTGGCAATGAGGCCATCGATTTGTTCAATGCCGAGCCCTGCGTCATCGAGCGCCAACTTTAAAACATCCGCCCCCATCTGTTCGGGGCTTCTCTCCGGGTCCGGATCGCGATAAAGGCTACTGAAATCGCTGGTCCCAACTCCAACAATCGCGGTGCGGCCCTCAAAGCCGGCGGCCATCATGGCAACTCCAAACCCCCGATACTGAAATTTGAATGTCGAGGATCATCCCACACCCTCACACAGTGTCAAGTGTTTGATCACCCCGCTAAAGTTTGACAGAAGTCCAACGGTTTGGTTAACTAGCGTGTCCCCTGGCTACGGAAGTCCTGCGCCCAGGGAGAAGTGGAGGATCCATGAAGTTTATCGGAACCAAACCCTTGTTACTGCTAAGCCTTGCCATAGTTACTGCGCTCGTCGTGGTAGCTTGCGGCAGCAGTGATCCGACAGCTGCGCCGGCACCAACCGCAACAAGCGCACCAGCGCCAAAGCCAACGAGTGCCCCGGCAGGTCCAACGCCGACTCCCGCCCCAACGGCAACTCCCGCGCCAACTTACCCCGGCGTGGCAGACTTCCCGAACGCCGTTCAGGGTGGAACATTACTCAGAACGCTCGCGTCAGAGGGACCGACATGGGACCCCCTGAAGGAACGAACCCAGAACACCCAAGACACAGTCTCGCCGATCTACGACTCTCTACTGATCGCCGATCCCGGTGACCAGAAAGCGCTCGTACCTCAGATCGCCGACTCCTGGGAAGTCTCTTCGGATGGTCTCACCTACACCTTCCACCTACGCGACGACATCCAATTCCACAGTGGCAACAAGGTGACGGCTGGGGATGTAGCGTGGTCTTACAACCTAAGCCTGAATCCACCAGAGGGGTACTCGTCCATCAATAGCGGTCTCCTCGCTGCCGTGAAAAGCTTTAACACCTTCGGCAACGACACGTTTAGTGTCACTATGAGTGGGCCTGACAATGCGTTCCTCGCAGTTATGGGCTATGGGCGCATGCACGTTCTCGATAAGGCTGAGATCGAATTCCTTGGTGGCCTCGATAGCCTCAAAGAATGGCCTCAGAGTGGTGGAAGCGGCCCGTTCATGGCTGGAGAGTGGGACCGCGGCGTTTCCGTCGAAGTCGTCCGCAACCCCAATTACTTCGTCCCCGGGCGCCCCTTCCTTGATGCCATGCAGTGGTTCTACATCCCGGACCGCGGCACTCAACTTGCCTCCTTCCTGGCCGGCCAGATACACATGCTGACGTTGTACAGCGGCGATCAGGCGAAAGAGGTCGAAGCTAGGTTAGGCGACCAAGCGAAGATTCAAAACACTTCCGACACAGTCTGGTGGGACCTGGTCCTAGATATCCATAACCCACCGTTCAACGACATCAAGGTCCGAGAGGCTGTTTCTCTGGCCCTCAATAGAGACGAAGCTATAGAAGTCGTCCAAAAGGGCCGAGGTGTGAAGGGCGGAGTGCAGATCCCCGGCACTGGTTGGGAGATACCTGCGGCAGAGTTAGCTCAGATCGCAGGCTACTCCGGTAACCCTGATGACAATGTTGCCAAAGCCAAGGCGTTACTGGCGGAAGCTGGTCACCCCAACGGTTTTGAAACTGTCATCTGGACAAGAAACCACCCCGCCTATAAGGCCCCCGTTGTCCTGGCACAGGCGCAGCTCGCGCGAGTTGGAATCACGGCAACGATAGATTTCGCCGAGCAGGCAGTCTTCTTCGGGAGCCAGAGAGATCTAGATGCCTGGGACATACAGAGCGGTGGGCATCGGTACGTCGGGACAGACCCCAACTTCTTCTTCCGTGAGTTCTACGTCACGGGTGGCCCACGTAACCTAAATGCTTACAGCGATCCCGACATCGACCGCATGTTCGAGGAGCAGAACCTGGAGACCGATCCGGCGAAGCGCCGAGCGATCGTTCAGGAGATGGAGTTGAAGATTCTTAAGGAATACACAAACCCCATCCTGTACTTCCGGAAGGCTAGTTACGCCTTCTACTCGAACGTGAACAACCAGGAATTCCACGTTTCCTACTCCGCCAACCAAGACTTCAGAGACGTTTGGCTCAGTAAGTAGCACTACAGTATTCGAGTCCATAAAGAGGGGCGAGCCATGGCTCGCCCCTCTTTGCTTAACTAGTCAACCAGACCATGCGACAGTACGTAATCAGACGGCTTCTCGCGATCATCCCACTCATGATCGGTGTGTCGATCGTGATCTTTTTTGTGATGCGCATTCTTCCTGGTGACGTGGCCGCCGCCATCGCGTCGCGTGGAAGCCCCGACGTATCACCAACCGAGGCCGAGATCCAAGCTGTCCGCGACGCCCTAAGCCTCGACCGCAACATCTTCCTACAGTATGTCGACTGGGTCTGGGACGCAGTGCGTCTTGATCTAGGAGAATCCTATTTCAGTGGAGAATCGATTAGGGCCGACATCATTCGCAAGCTGCCCGTCACTATCGAGCTTGGCCTTCTCTCGATAATCATCGCATGGGTCATTGCAATCCCCGTGGGCGTCTTATCAGCCGTAAAACAGGACTCCATCTGGGACTATGCTGGGAGAATATTCAGTATCTCAGGTCTGGCAGTACCGACGTTCTGGGCTGGGGTGCTAACGATCCTGCTGTTGTCTCGTTTTTTCCAATGGTTACCCCCACTAGGTTATCGCGAATTATTTGAAGACCCCTTGGGGAATCTGCAACAACTGATATTTCCTGCGCTCGCTTTGGGTTGGACTCTGTCCGCTACCGCAGCCCGTATGACCAGATCAGCGATGCTCGAGGTAATGCGCGAAGATTACGTCACAACTGCGCGCTCGAAGGGCTTAAAAGAGTCAGTTATTATCACTCGCCACGCATTGAGAAACGCCCTGATCCCTGTAATCACCTTGGCCGGATTTATGGTTTCGCTGGTCATCGGCGGAACGGTCATCATCGAAACGATCTTCAGCCTGCCTGGGATTGGACGCTATCTAATGCAGGCGATCCAAATAAGAGACTTTCCAATCATCCAGAGCGTCGTACTCATGATCGCTTTGGTCTTCGCCCTCGTGAATCTAGTAATCGATCTAATGTACGGCCTCATCGACCCGAGAATTCGCCAGAACTAAGTCACTCTATCCGCGACAACCGAGCCCATCAATATGGCCTCCAACAACGCAGACCTAACCGCTGTCACTCCACAAAGAGTGGCCCAGGCTATCGCAGATAGATTCTTCGGCCTGATGCGGTTCTTCCGTCAAAAGCCGCTTGGGGCGTTTGGCGCATTAATACTCCTCATCATGGTGGTCTTCGCTGTGTTCGCGGGGCCAATCTCTCGCTTCGACCCCCAGGAGATGATCAAGTCTGTGGAACGCGTCGAGGTTATTCCGGGACCCGACCAGTTTGACTTCACCTTCTTCTCCCTGAAGAAAATCGAGTTCGAACAGCCCGTCCAGCTCACGGACCTTCGCAATACCGTGGATAAAATTGGCCACAGCGACGCCAAACTGGAGATGATCGACGAGGTCACCTTCGTGCTTCAGGCTAGTTATGCTGACACGAGCCTATTACCGATATTGCAGGACACACACGGACAAATTACCGCCGTATACCTTGAACGAACCGTCTTGTTGCGAGGGCCAAGTAGCACCTATTGGCTCGGAACTGATGACTTTGCACGCGACGTCTTCAGCCG
>CAZUGG010000207.1:0-15256 GCA_964619905.1 uncultured Dehalococcoidia bacterium | reverse complement strand
CAGTTTCGCCATTGCTTGGCGGTGTCTCTCGAGGCGCAAGCCTAGCGCATGAATGTAAGTGTCGCGCCCGAACCGGTCGCACATCTCCAGGATCCGACGTTCTGCAGTGTTGCCCGCCGCCACGATGGCATCCAGGTCACTGCGGTTCCATTCAGGCATGCGAACCTGGTGCAAGATCAGGCTGAGAAGGTCATCCTGACGCTCGCCCTTCTTGAAGATTTTGACTTGAGGGATGACTATCCCCTCTTCATAGATTGACTTGGCGTCTGTAGGCATGCTGCCGGGCACTTTGCCACCCACATCTGTCATATGTCCAAACATTGCAGACCAGGAGACGAGGCGCCCGCCATGATAGATGGGCTTTAGTACGAGCCAATCATTTGCATGGCTGATCGCCCCACCACAAGAGTAAGGGTCCGATGTTAGAAATACGTCGCCCTCTTCAACATCGCCGTCGTAGGCATCAAGGAAGCCCTTAATGAACGACCCGAATTGGCCGACGACCATCAGGCCATCGTTGTTGGCGATCATGGGGAACTCGTCGTGCTGCTCACGGATTCCTGGTGACATTGCCGTTCGAAACAGCACGGCATCCATTTCCCAACGTGCGTTCCGAAGCGAACTCTCGATAATGTCGAGAGTAATGGGATCGATTTCGACCCCCTTAAAAGCTGTCGTACTAGTTTCGATAATCTTAGCGGGCATCTAGCTCACCTCTCTCAGTTGTCGGGCCGGTCTTGGCAAAAGCCTCAATGGGAAGTCTTTAGTTGGGGTTGATGATGATGTTGCCGAAGTTATCGACCTCGCCGACGTGATCCGGAAGGATCAGTGTCGTGGAGTCCATCTCCGTCACTATGGCGGGTCCTGAAATTCGATTCCCCGCCTTCAGTTTGGCTCTGTCGTAAACGTCAGCACTTTGATCGGAACCGTCTACATAAACGTTAGTTGAGTCTATTTTCGCTGCGGCCGGATCGGGGCCACCCTGTTCGATCGACGCTGCTTTAGCCATCGTCGACTTGCCCTGAGCAACTGCTCGCAAGTTCACAATTTCATGCTCAACGTCTAGTGCGAAGGTGAAAAGCTGGGTATGCGTAGTGTCGAATGTTGCACCAACGGTCGAGAGACCGCCGTTCTTGAACACGTTGACGTCAACAGCTACTGGGAGCGTGAGGCCCTGGCCACGGTAGCGGACGTCGACTTCGAACTTGGTTGATTGGTCTCCCCGAGGCACACCTTCACTGTCTAGGACTTTGGCAGCATTCTCAGCGAGTTCCTGGAGTACTGCTTCGATCTCGTTGTTAGAGGTTTCGGAGAAGCGCCGGATGAAAGTGCGGGATGCTTCATTACGTAGATTGGTCGTCGCGTCGCCATATGCGCAGAGAACTCCAGGAGACGGCGGGATGATTACAGGCCACGAGCTCATTAGCTTTCCTAGGGCGTTAGCGTGAAGTGGGCCCGCGCCTCCGAAGGCTATGAGGGCAAAATGCCGGGGGTCGTAACCCTGTTCAATTGAGACAAGACGCAGGGCTCCATACATGTTCTCGTTCACGATATCGATTATGCCCGAGGCAGCTTCTTTGAGACTGAGGCCGAGAGCATCCGCCACAGGCTGGACTGCCTTTTCGGCTGCCGACTGGTCGAGTGTCATGTCGCCGGCGAGTCGGCTCGGGAGCCGTCCTAATACAACGTTCGCATCCGTCACCGCGGCGGCCTCTCCACCTTTCCCGTAGGATGCCGGGCCCGGGTCCGCACCCGCGCTTTCCGGGCCGACTCGGAGAGCTCCTGTTAGCTCAGGAACGTGAGCGATCGAACCGCCCCCTGCTCCGACGGTACGGACGTCGAGTGAGGAGGCTTTGACAGTGACATCACCTACGGTCGTTTCGCGCCGAACCTTGGGGACCCCGTTTTCGATCAAGGCGACGTCTGTCGACGTTCCGCCCATATCGAAGGTCAACAGATTATTATGCCCTGATTGTTCTGCGATCCACAGGGCTCCCGAGACACCGCCAGCCGGGCCACTCATGAGCAGACTAACTGGCGTATTTTTTGCGACGTCTGCGGTGGCTAGGCCGCCATCCGAACGGAGTATGTGTAGGTTCGCCGAGATGTTTTGGTTTCCAAGTTCTTTATTAAGGTTGCCAACGTAAGTGGATACGACTGGTGCCACATAGGAGTTTGCGACTGTGGTCAGCGTGCGTTCGTACTCCTGCATCTCGGGCATGATCTCGGATGAGATTGAGACTGGTATGCCCGGCATGATTTCGCCAGCAATATCGCGGATTCGTTCTTCATGTGTCCCGTTGGCGAAGGCATTGATTAAGGAAATGGTAAGGGCTTCGATCCCCATGGACTTGAGTTGCTGCAGCCCTTCTCGAACAGCCTTTTCATCCAGCTTTTCCACGACCTCGCCTCTTGCTCCAACGCGCTCAGGTACCTCTATGGTCATGTCTAAGGGGGCCAGAGGGTCGGGCATATTCCATACGATGAACGCAGCGAGGCCACCCGGAACGAAGGACCGTCCTATCTGGAGTACCTGCTTGTACCCCTTAGTGGTCACGAGGCCAATCTTCGCGCCCTTGCCCTCGAGGATCGCATTTGTTGCCACGGTAGTCCCGTGCATCACTTGGGCGATGTTTCTGGGGTCGACCCCAGCGTCTGAACAGACTTTGGAGATGCCGTTCAACACGCCGATTGAAGGGTCCGCTGGGGTGGAAGGTACCTTTGCTCTGAAGTTGTCTCCGCTCTCCTCGTCGATGAGCAAGAGATCGGTGAATGTGCCACCGACGTCTACGCCAAGTCGATACATCGAGTCGCTCCTCCTTGGTTGAACGGGAGTCGTGCTCTCAAGCGCGACTCCGTTGTGGCCGCTTTTCCCGTTAGTGACGTGTCCGGTGCTGCCCGAGCTGCTGCCTGAGCTGCTGCTTATCGAGCCTCCGGGACGAGTGAGGCTCTTCCAATTAGCTTCCTTTTCCTCCCAGTCGGGGAGGCTATGACCTGCGATTGCGGTGTGGTGCCCCGCAGCCATAGCAATTTCAACTCCGGTACCCGCGAGCCATACGCGATTCATCATTTCTCGCTGCATGGCCATGATGTCCGGTGGAACTTCGGCCATCTTTTCGGCCGCTGACCAGGCTTCGCTTAGTAGATCGTTATTTGACACAACCCTGCTCACGAGGCCGATCCGTTCTGCGGTTCTTGCGTCAACCTGGCGGGCACCGAGGATCATGTCCTTGGCCCAGGCCACGGAAATGTACTGATATAGGAGTGCGCCTATTCCCGGAAGGCTAGGGTAACCAAAGGCTAATTGAGGGTTGTAGAACTTGGCGTCTTCGGAGGCGATGATGATGTCACAGCAAAGTGCGAAGCCGAGACCTCCCGCGGCACACCAGCCGTTGATGGCGCAGACCACGGGCTTTCGAGCATGAAGCAGAGCTTCACAAACGTCCTCAAACTTCTTACCTCGGGAGTTACGGCTGAGGCGAAACTCTGGCGGCTCAGGAGGCTCTGACATGTCGTGGCCGGTGCAAAAGCCCCGACCTTGGCCCGTGAAGATCACGGCGTGGATGTTGTCATCATCCTCGATATCGGCGAGAGCCTCTAGCATCTCGAAGTTCGTATGATCACGAAAAGCCCCTAGCTTTTCGGGGCGGTTTATTGTGATAGTAGCTACATGGTTCTTTTTTTCGACAACAAGATCCACGAGATGCATAGCAAGATTTCTCACCATCCCAGAACTCCTCTGCACCAGCGTTCTAGCCTCCGCCGGTGTCGTGCTACCCAGTGTTAAATGCTTCCCTTGCCGAAGCCCCGTGCCTATTGGTTGAGACGGCCCAGAATCGTACGATTCTCACCTGGGCACGACCAAACAATGCGCGTCTACTTCCGCAGCATAGAACAATAGGGTGTCCAACCATGTTAATAGGAGCTTCACGTTCTTGGCAATTTTTGCGTTTTTGTTAGCAGGAGGAACAGGTTAACCTGTCATCAATGTCATAAAGGGGCGGCTACTAGATACTTCCCCGAATCCAACAGTACCTTGGGATTTAACCACTAAATCATGGGCTTGGAATTCTTGCCTAGGCGTCTTGCGATTGCCAGCTGGGTCTACCCCATGCCAAATGTCGAAACGGACTCTCTAGGTTCACAGGGAAAGAATATTCTCAGTCATAGGAACAGTGCACTGACCGCTTGTTTCTTACCCCGTTGAATGTTGCTGAAACTTCTCAACCTTAACGAGCTCGAGACTCTTCAGTGGTATCCTTCCGTAGCTTATCCCATATCGCCGTTGGCTCAGGCCTTCGGTTTCACTCAAAGGAGTTCTCCCAAATGGCAGCACCGCTCGATGGAGTTCGAGTTACCGACTTTACCCACTATCAGGCGGGTCCCGTTTGCACACTGATGCTTCGTGATCTCGGAGCCGAAGTGATCAAGGTTGAGCCATTAGATGGCGAGGCGGGGCGCTGGGGTGGAGCCAAACCGACCCCATTCGGAGAGTCGTTGACCTTTCAGGTACACAGTCGAGGCAAGAAGTCGATGACCGTGGATCTTCGTAACGAGGATGGCAAAGACGTTGTTCGCGATCTCATCCGAGTCTCAGACGTGGTTGTCGAAAACTTCCGGCCGGGCTCGATCAAGAGGCTGGGTTTTGGCTACGAAGATGTGATCAAGATCAACCCGAGCATTGTTATGGCATCGATATCCGGCTTTGGCCAAACTGGGCCTTATTCAACCTGGCCTGCGGTCGATATGGTAGCCCAAGCGATGAGGGGGCTCATGGAGATACATGGGGAGCCCGGCGGTGGCCCCACCTAATACGGCATAGAGATGGCGGATTACAGTGGGGGCATTTTCGGCGCTCTCAGTGTAGTGAGCGCTCTCTATCGCCGAGGCCTGGCAGGTACTGGGGAATACATCGACATGGCGATGCTAGACGCCATGGTGTACCAGCTAAACTACCATCCGATTAGATATAAGTTCGCAGATATTCGTTATGGACGCATTGGCAATCGGGTAGCGGGCAGTGGTATTGCGGGGGCCTACAAATGCAAGGATGGCTACGTTGCTATTGCTCCAGGGGGTGATATTCGTTGGAAACAACTCACTGATTTGATGGGGCGCCCAGATCTGTTCCAGGATCCTCGCTACGCCACGGTCGACGATCGGTGGGAACGGCACGAAGAGCTAGATCGCGAAGTCACGAAGTGGACTGAGACGTTGGGTGTGAATGAAGCAGTGAAGCAGCTTCACGAAGCCGATCAGATTTGCGGTCCGGTGAACCTTCTCGACGACATTTTCGAGGACGAGCATATCAAGCACCGGAATATGCTAGTGGAGGCGGAGCACCCTCTTCACGGGCCGCTCACGCTTCCTGGATCCGTGTTCAAGATGCGTAACGCGACCCCTCCGCCGGTTGATTCTGCGGCACCGCTACTTGCAGAGCACAATGGCTATGTTCTTACCGAGCTATTGGGTTATCCGAGCGATCGCCTGCGTCATCTCGAGCAGAACTACATAGTGATTAGTGAGACACCAGCGGCATTAGCTGATGGCTAGGCGTCTATTTGCGTTTACCTAAGGGTCCGTTACTGTTCAGCAATGGTTTAGCGCAGGGATTGATCGACGAGTTTAAAGACTTGGGCAAAGCGGCTTAAGGTGCAAAGGCGCCTGTTATTTCTTGTGCCGTCTCGGCCTTGCATCCGGGGTCGGCCGCGATTCCAGCCAAGATCGAGTCGAGTGCCGTGTATCGGAACGGCTGGCCGGAAACGAACGGGGTTAACGTGAATCCGAAGCTCTGACTTCCACGGGTTTGGTACTCTACTCCGAGGAGTTCCCGAGTCTCTTGGATCTGCCGGGCCCAAACCGATTCTGTCTGGGTACGTTCAATAATTAGCTTGAAGTCATCGAGCTCGTTGTGAACGGGAACGCAGGTGAGTGGGCCGGCCTCTGTGCGCATAGCCACTGGCACCTGATCCATCTCCCAATCGAGACAGATGTTGAAGCCGTTCGCTACTAGAAAGTCCGGAGTCGCAAATCCCTGCTGACGTGCTGGGCTCATCCAACTTCTCGGTGAGAGGCCCGCCTGGGTAAAGGTCGCGCGAACGGACTCGATTCGTTGCTTCTCTTCATCGCTTGCCAGACCTCCATGATGGATCGCGTCCCCGTTTAGGCCAGCGGCTGCGATCTCGTGACCCTCGGCCAATATGTCATCAGCTAAAGGTCTGGCTCTGGCGAGTAAATCGGCACTCAAGGCGAAGGTGGCCCGTAGCCCGTGTGCCCCGAGGCTTTTGAGTATGCGATACACCCCTACCCGGTTGCCGTAGTCTCGTGTGGTGAAATGGCGCAAGTCGGGGTAGGGAGTGATCATCCCGTGGGGGTGGTTGAAAGGATCCTTCTTCGGGTTAATTGGGTGAAACTCGCAGACGACCACTATCATTGCCGACACTTTCACGCCGTCCTGTCTTCGGAAAGGATCTCGGTCCTTGGCTAATTGCCAGTCGTAGCGCTCGATATCTTGCCCATAACGGCGTTGCCTGTACTCTAAGTATTCCTGCGGCAGGCTCATGCCGATCTCCCCGTTGCGAATCCAATGCCTCCGGTTGCCAGGCCACGCTGCTCGATGTCTTTAACTGTTTGATCCCAGTAATGTTCGCGATAGTGGCTGGCGATCTCCACCGCCGTTGTTACCCATATGTCGCTTTTGTAACTGGTGATGTACTTCAAGGCCTCTTCGAAGGCTCGGAGTCTATGGGGCTGAGCAACGAGGTAGGCATGTACTGGGATGCACATCACGGTTCCCGATTCGCTACCCTCCTCCAATAGTTGGTCGCATTGTCTCTTGAGGGCATCGGTATAGCGCCAGGGGTCCATCGCTAACGCTCCATAGGTGATTACATCGTTTACTTCCAAGGAGTATGGCATTGACATCAGCTTGCCCGTCTTGGTTTTGATGGGTTGCGGTTGATCGTCTTGAAATAGGTCACATGTGTACCAGAAGTCGTATTCGGCGATCAGATCTAGCGTGCGTTCGGTATGAGTTAGGGCCGGGGCCAGATACCCTCGTATACGCTGGCCTGTCGCAGCCTCTACCGTGCGGATAGAATCTTCAAGAACGCCACGTTCTTGTTCCTCGTCCATCTCATAGGAGTAACGAGTGTTGTAAATCCCGTGGGAGAAGAACTCCCATTCTCGTTGGTTACAGGCTTCGATGATTTCTGGGCAGTGGTCACACATGGCCACGTTAAGGCTGATGGAGCCTCTGATGCCATATTTATCCATTAATTCCATTAGTCGCCAATGGCCCACACGGTTGCCATAGTCTCGCTGCGAGTAACCAACTACTTCTGGGGTTGGCCTCGGCCATCCGGGCCGTTTGGGATTGCGGGCGGGGTTGAACTCGTAGTACTCGATGTTAGGGGCCACCCAGAAAGCTAGACGCTTCCCCTCGGGCCATTCAATTTTTGGTCTGCCCTGGTATGGCCAGTAGTCGTAGAGGTTTGGATCGCCGTCGATCACTGGTCTCCTCCGTAATTCCGGATCCATTCCATTACTTCAGCAACTTCTACTACGTCGGCGTATTTCAACTGTAGATCCGTAAGGTTTGCAAAGTGATAGCTCTCGTGCTTGTCGGCGACACACTCGATCGGGACTATCGTTCGGTAGCCGTGAGACAGTGCGTCCACGGCGGTAGCACGAACGCAACCGGATGTGGACCCACCGGTTATAACGACGGTATCGACCTTGTGCCAGGTCAAGAAACTAGTAAGGGGTGTTTCGAAGAATGCCGATGGCATACGTTTGGTGTACACGGCGTCGGTGCTTTGATCGATTTTGAGCCGGTCGTCGAACTGATGTCGCTCAGACTCGTACTTGATATTCTGCAGACTATCGGGCGTGTCGGTTCGGGTACCCCATACACCGGCGTCGGCTGCATTTTCCATGTAGGCGACGTGAGTCCACACTACAGGGAGGCCTTTCTTACGGGCCGCGTCCGACATAGCCCGGATGTAGTCCATCTGCTTCGGATTAGCGATATAGCCAGATGCTGGGAAAAGGTCGGGTCGGGTGTAAGCTTTTTGAGGATCAACGTTAATCACTGCTAGCTTTTCCCCAAAGCCGAACCGGGCTCTGGACGGATTAGCACGAATATCTTCGAAGATCTCGCGTGCTGTCTTGTCCGAACGGGCCATCGTGCTCTCCATGGCCTTGGTTTTGGTGGTCATAAGGGCAGTCCTTCCTCAGGTTTGAATCCTACACTTCACCGGCGAACCGAACTGGTGGGCGGTGCGCTGGATTAGGGCCGATTATAGCGGGGACCGGACCAGGAAAGGGAACATTGGTTTGAAAGCGTCATGTGGCGGGGTCAATCTTCGAATTTTCGGTGATATAATTCGGGATGCCGATCCGACAGGTTTGGTTAAGAAAGGTTCCTGGAGGGAAGTTTTTTGAGTCGTACAAGGATAATCTCTTCCGATTCTCACATCATCGAGCCGCCGGATCTTTGGCAGGAAAGAATGCCTAAATCGTTCGGCGACCGTATCCCCCGTCTTGGAAAAGGAGAAGAGGAAGGAGCCGATGATTTTTGGGTCGATAATGAGCCAATCGGTGTTCTCATCCGCAGTCTCACTGACGCGGGCTCCCGCTTCGAAGACCCTGACGGAATTAGGCTTGAAGGCGGAATCAACGAGGTTCGTTCAGGAGCGTGGAAGGCTGAACCGCGTTTGGTAGATATGGACGCCGATGGCATCTACTCTGACCTGCTTTACCCTTCGATCATCCTCAACTTCTGGAGCGGAGTCGGTGACCCTGAGTTGCTTAGGGCTATCTTCGTTGCCTATAACGACTGGCTTGGTGAGTTTTGTAGCGCGAACCCGGATAGGCTTAAAGGGATAGCCCAAATTCTCATCGACGGTAATGTTCCAGAGGGTATTGCTGAACTCGAACGCGCCGCAAAGATGGGGATGGGTGGTGCCATGATTAGCGTTTATCCCCGCGCAGGTGAGGAGTACACCAGTCCACTATATGATCCTTTCTGGGCTGCTGCGGAAGATGTTGGTCTTCCCATCAGTCTCCACATTGGGACGGGCAGGGCTGCGGAAGGCGCCCTGGGCGACAACAAGATGATAAAGATCGCGGCGACTGCAGCCCTCAGAACTAACATCGAGCATTGGGTACGGATGTCCCTGAGTAACATTATGTACGCCGGGGTCTTGGACCGGTTCCCCAAGCTTAGGTTTGTCCAACTCGAACATGAGCTCTCTTGGATCCCATTCTTTATTGATCGAATGGAGTGGGTATATCGCGAACGTCCCCAACTCACCCCGTATCGTTTCAAGGACGGGGCTACACCAAGAGATCTTATGAAACGCCAGGTTTACCACAGTTTCCAGGAGGATGGCCTGGGCATCCAGCAGCGGGACATGATAGGTGTTGATAACTTGATGTGGGGCTCGGATTACCCGCAAGTGGAATCTACCTTCCCGAAGTCTCAGGAGATTCTCAACGATATCCTTAAGGGATGCTCGGAAGAAGAGAAGGAAAAAATTGTTACCGGAAACGCAGCCCGCGTTTACGGTATCTCGGTAAACTAGGTATTGAACTAAGGTTCGTTTGAAAGTTAATAGGAGTTGAAAAGGCTAAGAAGATGACAACCCAGTCAAAAGTAATGCTAATGTCGGCAGACAACCACATCGTGGAGCCACCCGATTTGTGGACTAGCAGAATTGAATCGAAGTTCAAGGATCGCGCCCCGAAGCTTGTGAAGGAAGCAGACCACGACATGTGGTACGTCGATGGGGGCCAGTGCATAGGATCGATGGGCAACACCACCAATGCTGGGGCCCGCTTCCGTACCGACACGCCTGATGTAATTACGGACAAAGGGCGCTGGGAGAGCGTGTTACCTGGGGCCTACGATCCCCACGAAGCTATCAAGGACATGGATCTCGATGGGGTCTATGGAGGAGTCATCTTTCCGACCTTGTGCGTTGGCGGCATGTGGCGTCTTCAGGACACCGAGCTGTTCTCGGCTATCTGCCGCACCTACAACGATTGGATTGCAGATTTCTGTAAACCATATCCGGATCGTCTTAAGGGCGCCGCCATGATCAATCTGGATAATGTGGCAGAGGGCGTCGAAGAGCTCAAGCGAGCCAAGGGTCTCGGGCTAAACTCCTGCTTCATCAGTATCTATCCAAAGCACGAGCGTCAGTATCATAGCTCTGAATATGAACCCTTCTGGGACGCGGCTCAGAGCCTTGAGATGCCCATCTCGTTGCACTCTGGTTCAAACCGTGATTTCTTGCCTATGAATCTGTTTGACCACGCGGATGAACACCAGCCGCTGGGCATCATTTACTCCACGAATGACTATTGGATTCGGCGAAGCCTCGGCTCAATGATCTGGTCCGGGGTTTTCGAGCGTTTCCCAAAACTAAAGGTTGCGAGCATCGAGAATGAGGCAGGTTGGGCCGGCCAGTGGCTGTACAAGATGGACCTACTCCATCGCGACCGAGGCATGATGTGGCCGCGGTTTAAAGATGATATGAAGCCCAGCGACTTCTTTCGGCGCAATAGTGCGGTCGCTTTTCAAGAGGACTGGGTTGCCGTAAAGTCGCGTGAGGCTATAGGAGTGGAGAATCTGTTGTGGGGTTCCGACTATCCGCACACGGAGGGGACTTGGCCTGATTCAAATCGGATCATACGCGAAATCTTCAGTGATGTTGCAGAGGAAGAGTTGCAAAAGATGACGGTCACCAACACCTCTGAATTTTTCAATCTAGAGCAGCCTACGTAAACTTGGATTTAGGCTGTTTTTTGGGGAGGACTCGGACTTTTGAGTGAGTACGAAGTTGTTATTCGCGGAGGAACTGTTGTCGAGGCGACTGGTGTGCCTAAGTATCGAGCGGACGTTGCCATCAAAGATGGCAAGATCGCCAAGATCAGCGGTCGTATTGCTGCTGGCGGCGCTCAGGAGATCGATGCGAGCGGCTGCATCGTGGCTCCTGGGGCGATCAACCTCCACACCCATTACGATGCCCAACTCAATTGGGATCCTTATGCGACTTTAGACGGCTGGTTTGGCCAGACTACGGTCAGTATAGGCCAGTGCGGATTCGGGTTTGCTCCGACGCATCCGGAGGACCGCGACCTCAACATGCGAATGATGAATCGGATAGAGGCTATCCCATTGGAATCGCTGCGTGCGGGCATGCGTTGGGACTGGGAGTCATACCCAGAGTACCTGGATAGCCTGGATCGCCAAGGACTCGGCATTAATGTGGGCTCCTTGTTCCCGTTTTCCCCTCTTCGCGGTTACGTGCTTGGCATGATCGAGGCTCGTAATAGGACTTCGATTACTGAAAAAGAACTTAACCATATGAAGGAACTCTTTTACGAGGGTATGAAAGCGGGATCCTTCGGCTTCGCTGCAGACCGGAATGAGGAAGATCGTAGCGAGGATGGGACTGCGATTCCGAGCCACGTTGCTTCGGAGGAAGAGTATCTCGCGCTCGCTGAGATACTGGGAGACTTCGGCGTAGGCTGGATGGGCTGGACGATTGGTGTGTCTAAGGAACCGGAGAAGCAGCAGGATTTGTTGACCAAGATGCTGCGTCTAAGTGGTCGGCCGTTGCACGTGGTCTTGGGCCACAATGAGGATGGCCCGAAATGGGTCGAGCGCAGCCGAGCAGAGGGGCTCCCTGTGGCGCCTCAGAAGACACCAATGTTCCCTGAGAGCCGGTTCACATTGGCGGAGTTCAACCTCTTCGATTACATGCCAAGCTGGGTCGATCCGCTGGTTGGAACTCCCGAAGAGCGCAAACGTAAACTGAGCGATGCTGGGACCCGTGTGGAAATGAAGCGGGATGCCGAAATCCCGACGTATCTTGGACGTACAGAATGGAGTACCGCTCGGGTTCTTGAAGTTGCTTATGATCGCAATCATCAATATGAGGGCAAGACCATCGAGAAGGTAGCTGAGATGATGGGCAAGCATCCCTTAGACGCCTTCCTCGACCTTGCGATCGACGAAGACCTCAAGACCGAGTTCGCCACCCGCGAATTTAGCAAAGCAGGCGAGCAAACTGTAGACAAGGGCTTGATCAATCCCTACACGCACATCTCTACATCAGATGGAGGCGCTCACACTCGGTTCCAGGCGAATGCTCGCTGGCCCATCGATTTCCTAGCCTACTGGATACGCGACCGTGAACTAATGAGCCTGGAGGAAGCCCACGTAAAAATGAGCGCCTATCCTGCTTGGGTCGCCGGCTACACTGATCGTGGCACCCTAACTATTGGCAAGGCCGCTGACGTCGTGATCTACAATCTGGATGACCTTGGGTTGCTCCATGATCCGCCGATCTATTCAAACGACTTCCCCGGCGGCGAGCGTAGACTTATTCAGAAGCCGAAGGGCATCCGGTTTATCCTCGTGAATGGCACGGTGACATTCGAGGAGAATGAGTGCACCAACGCCTTGCCTGGCAAGCTGCTTCGCAGTTACGACATGGCGACCTAGGCGCGCGCGCTAGCTCTTCCTAGCGGTGTCGATAGCCTTGACGATCGATCCGGGAGACATCGGCAAGTTTGCCAGTCGAACCCCAGTTGCTGCGCTGACCGCATTTGCCATCGCAGCCATTGGGGGTACGATTGATACCTCACCAACGCCCCGCATTCCGAAGGGGTGAGCATCCCCAGGCGTTTCCAAGATCACAGTCTCGATCGCAGGGACGTCGAGCGCGGTGGGCATCCGGTAATCGAGGAAACTCGAGTTGGCTAGATGTCCGTCCTCGGAGAAGTAGTACCCTTCGTTTAGAGCCCAGCCTATCCCCTGCACCGAGCCTCCTTGCATCTGGCCTTCGACGTAACTGGGGTGGGCGGCTCGCCCACAGTCTTGGAAGACCGTGTAGCGCAGGATCTGGACCTTGCCAGTTTCTGGATCGACCTCAACGTCGACAATATTGCCGGCGAAGGCAGGGGATACTTTTCGTCCCTTGGAAGTGGCCGACACACTGATCACGCCGCCTAATTTCATCTGTAGCCCTGCCAGATCCTTGAAGCTGATACGATCGCCTGATTTTGCATTTACGAAGATTCCGCTGTCGAAAGTGATGTCCACCGGGTCGATTTCCCACAGCAGCGCTGCTCGTGAGATCATCTCGGACTTCACCATTTCGGCCGCCTCTATGGCGGCGCGGCCGGTATCAACGGCCGTTCGGCTACCGCCAGTGGTCCCAGTCCAGCCGATCGAGTCGGTATCGACTACGGTGGGCTGGACATCATCGGCGCTCAGGCCCAATACCTCGGCTGCTTGCATTGACACCGCCGCACGGGTTCCGCCTATGTCTACGGAACCTGTAAGCAGGCTGATTGTCCCATCAGTGTTGACGTTGATCGTCGCTGAGGATTGCATGGTTGCGTTGAACCAGTAACCCACGGCGACTCCTCTCCCCTGGTTAGGTCCCAATGGAGCACTGTAACCAGGGTGGTTCTTCATCGTCGCAATGAGTTCGTCTCCGCCAAAGTTCTCGTGTGGCTTGCCGCTAGGCATTCGGTCGCCCGTATGAGCTAAGTTTTCCTCGCGCAACTCGAGTGGACCTAGCTTGAGGGCTAAGGCGAGTTCGTCCATCGCGGATTCCACCGCGAATGCGGATATCGGCGCTCCGGGTGCACGGTATGCGGCCACCTTCTGCTTGTTACAGACCACATCGTAGCCGTCGACGATTATGTTTTCGATGTTGTACGGCGCTAGGCCGGGCATTGAACCTTCTCCGACGGGTGAACCTGGGAAGGCGCCGGCCTCGAAGACCTGTTCAACGTGGGCGGCCAATATTTTGCCCGACGACTTGGCACCAAGTTTGACCTTGACCTTCGTGGCCGACGTTGGCCCGGAACCCTCGAAGACTTCTTTCCTAGTCATCACGATCTTCACCGGATGACCGCTTTTATGTGAAAGGGCGGCGGCCACGGGATCGAGGTAGGTATCGAGCTTGCCGCCGAAACCGCCGCCTATCTCTAGTGGAATGACTTTGACCTTCCCTTCGGGAACGCCAAGGATCAAAGCGGTTTCTGACCTGACCGAAAATGGACCCTGGGTCGATGTCCATATGGTTATGTGATCATCGGGGCCCCACCACGCCGTGGAGGCATGAGGTTCGATATAGCCTTGATGTACCGAGTGGGTCGTGTACTCCCGCTCCACCACGACGTCTGACTCTTCTAGAGCCGCCTCGAAGTCGCCGTTCTGGAATCGCATGTGGAATGATACGTTGCTAGGCTCTCGGGTGTCCCCGCCTTTTTCCATGAAAGCCGAGATAGATCGCGTGGTGAGATCCTCGTGCAAGAGAGGAGCACCATCTTTCATAGCATCTTCAAGCGTGAGCACGGTTGGTAGCACCTCGTAGTCCACCTCGATCTTGGCGAGAGCTTCCTCGGCCTCGTGAGGGCTATTTGCTGCTACGGCGGCGATGGCGTGGCCTGCGTAAAGTGCTTTCTTCCGTCCCATTACGTTCTCCGCGAGCATGCGGGCGCTTCCCCGGATCTCCGAATAGTCGAGCGGTCGGTCTTCAAGGATTGGGAAGTCTGCGGCAGTTACCACGGACCGAACACCGGGGAGCGCCTCTGCCTTTGTCGTATCGATGTTTCGAATGCGGGCATGTGGATGCGGGCTACGCAGCACCTTGCCATAAAGGATCCCAGGCATGCTGATATCGGCGCCATATAGGGCTCGGCCCGTAACTTTGTCCATGCCATCGGGTCTGATGGGACGGGTGCCCAACACGCTAAGATCGGCCTTCTTGGGCTTGGGTAGGGTGGTCATAAGGCTCCTTGACGAAATCGCGCTCTACGTCCCGATTATACCCTTTCAACAGGAGCGTTGGGTTACAATATACCCGTGAGGGAGACAAGTTGGATTTAGTAGATGGCTTGGGTTTTGTGGCGGGGGTGGTCGCTGCTGGGTCCCTTTTTCCACAAGTCCTTCAGAGTTGGCGTACGCGATCCACTAAGGACATCAGCCTCATGGCGTTTTCGGTTCTCACTTTTGGCAACTTCCTTTGGCTCGTCTACGGTGTCCTGATCGGCTCGGTTCCTGTGATGGTGACCAACGTAGTTACGGGGAGCATGCTCAGTTCGATTGTCATCCTCAAGCTCAAATACAAATAGTGATGGATTGAACGGTCTCGTCGCCCCCGCACGGAGGCCTTGTCTGTAGATATCCCGCAAAGAGTGGGGCCCCGTGCTATCTACCGTGATGTGG